>NZ_JAHBDP010000054.1:0-109858 GCF_019956495.1 Pseudomonas sp. BF-B-26
GTATCAGCCAATGTAAATGTTGAATGTGAAGCCACCTTCGCGAGCAAGCCCGCTCCCACAGGGGATTTGTGTTGAACAGGGAGAAATTACTACTTTAGTACTGGTTTTCCTGTCTATCGTCGCATTCCAATCGCACCGAGACTGGCATGTAATAGGTTCATAACTATAAGGATTGAACCCCATGCCGCGTGCCCGACGTCGTCTGCTGCGCCCTTCTCTCGCTGCGCTATCGCTGAGCCTGTTGCTGGGCGTCGCGCAGGCCGAAACACCGCTGTTTTCCGCCGACGGCTATCGCATCGGCCTGTACCGCAGCCCGACCCCGAATCAAGTACAGGGCGCCGGCATCATCGATACCGCCGCCCTGCAAACCCTGCTGACCCAAACACCGCGTCCGGTACTGATCGACGTCTACCGCCGGCAATGGCTGCAAGGACGCTTCATCGAGGACCAACCCCACGAAAACCTCCCCGGCAGCCATTGGCTGGCCAATACCGGCGACGGTGACCTGACACCCGACTGGCAGGACTATTTTGCGCGTAAGCTGAATACATTGACCGCTGGTGATCTCGCGCAACCGCTGGTCTTCTACTGCCGCTCCGATTGCTGGTTGAGCTGGAACGCCGTGAAGCGCGCCGCCGCCATAGGCTATAAGACTCTGTATTGGTATCGCGACGGCCTGGACGCCTGGCAGGCTGCCAATCTGCCCGTAACACCCGCCCAGCCAGAGCCCTTCCCCTGACCTTTACGCGTGCGAGTTGTTGCCACACCCTAATCAAAATAATGAGGTGAAAGGCTATGTACAAAATTCTGATTGCCGACGATCACCCGCTGTTTCGCGAAGCCATTCATAACGTCATCAGCGATGGTTTTCCGGGCAGCGAGGTGATGGAAACCGCCGACCTGGACAGCGCCCTGGTGCTCACGCAGGAACATGATGACCTGGACCTGATCCTGCTCGACCTGAACATGCCCGGCATGCACGGCCTCAATGGCCTGATCAACCTGCGCAACGAGGCACCGACCATTCCGGTGGTGATCGTCTCGGCCGAACAGGACAAACAAGTCGTGCTGCAAGCCATCACTTATGGCGCGGTGGGTTTCATCACCAAATCCTCGCCACGGGTGCAGATGACCGAAGCCATCCAGCAAATCCTCAACGGCAATGTCTACTTGCCGCCGGACATCATCCGCACGCAAAAAAGCGGTACAAGGCGCATGAACGACGCCCCGAGCTTCCCACCTGAACTGCTTCAGGCCTTGACCCGCAAACAGTTGCTGGTGCTCGAACGCATGACCAAGGGCGAGTCGAACAAACAGATCGCCTACACCCTGGAAATCGCCGAAACCACCGTCAAGGCCCACGTCTCGGCGATCCTGCGCAAACTCAATGTGCACAACCGGGTGCAGGCGATTTTGAGTGCCGGGGATATTGATTTCGGGTCTTACTTACGCCGCTGAGACCGAGTTGCCCCCTTCGCGAGCAAGTCGAATCGTCGCACCGCCGCTCCCACATTGGATCTGAGTCGCCTCGGTCAATTGTGGGAGCGGGCTTGCTCGCGAAGAGGCCCGCACAGGCACCAGAAGCCTCAAGGCCTGCCGAGCAAATGACTCATCGCCGTCTTGAGCTTCATCGGCCGCACCGGTTTGTGCATCAGGGTGTGGCCCAGTTCGCGGATCTGCTGTTTGAGTTCGTTGCTGTAGTTGGCGGTGATCATCATTGCCGGAATCGCCGAGCCGCGACGGGCGTTGATCCGGGCCACGGCATCGACGCCGTTCTGATCGTCATTGAGGTGATAGTCGGCGATCAGCAAATCGGCTTCTTCGTGATAGTTGTCCACTTGCCGCGCCAGGTCCTCCTCGGACAGCGCCGTGACCACCAGACACCCCCACCCTTCGAGCAACGTGCGCATGCCGGCGCAAATGGCTGCGTCATTGTCCAGCACCCACACCCGCGCCCCACGCAGACGCTCGAGCATCGGCTCACTCATCAGCAAGCTCGGCAGCGCCTTGGGTGCCGTGGCGCTGAGCGGCACTTCAACCGAGAACATCGAGCCTTTGCCCGGCCATGAACGCACATGAATGCGATGACCGAGAATCCCGGCAATCTTTTCCACGATCGCCAGACCCAGGCCCAAACCGCGATCCTGATCGGGACGCTGCACATCACCGCGTTTGAATTCCTGAAAAATCTCCTCGAGGCGGTTTTCGTCAATGCCCATGCCGCTGTCCCAGACCTCGATCGACAGGCGCTGGTGCTGACGCCGGCAACCGAGCACCACACGACCGCTGTAGGTGTAGCGAATGGCGTTGCTCAACAGATTTCGAAGAATCCGCGCCAGCAACTGAATGTCGCTGCGCACCAATGCCGAACAGGGGATGAAATGCAGTTCCAGGCCTTCGCTGCGCGCCACCTGGGTGTACTCGGCCGCGAGGTTTTCCAGCAATTCGCTCAGGGCAAACGGCGCAATGTCGGCCTTGATCACCCCGGCATCCAGCTTGGAGATGTCGACCAGCGTACCCAGCAGGTTCTCCACGTCTTCCAGGGAATTGCTGACATTGCGCACCAAAATGGCATTGGCCACCGGCTCCCGCCGTTCGAGCAACGCGCTGGTAAACAGCCGCGCAGCATTGAGCGGTTGCAGCAGGTCATGACTGACGGCAGCGAGAAACTTGGTCTTCGACAGGTTGGCCTGTTCGGCCTCGAGCTTGGCTTCACGCAGGCGAGATTCCGCCCGCCGACGCTCGTCGATCTCGCGCAGCAACTGGTCATTGAGCGTAGTCAGTTCCGCCGTGCGTTCGCGCACCCGCAACTCAAGATTCTGATAGGCCTGGTGCAGCGCTTCGGCGGTGCGGCGGCGTTCGGTGATGTCGCGGATCAACACGAAAATCCCCACCACTTCCCCGGTGGCCAGGCGATTGGGCACGTAGGAGCGCAGCATGTAGCGCTCCTGATTGTTGATGTTGGTTTCAGCGACCTCGAACGTCACGCTCTCACCGGCCAGGGCCCGGGCCACGTAGGCTTCCAGGCGCTGGTAATGCTGTTCGCTGTGGACTTCGCGCAGGCTCTGCCCAAGCATCACGCCCCGAGGCCAGCAGTACCATTCTTCATACACCTTGTTGGTGAACTCGTAGACCAGATCGGCATTCAGGTAGGCAATCAGCGCCGGCACATGGTCGGTAATCAGGCGAATCCAGCGCTCGCTTTCGCTCAGCGCTTCGGCGTGTTGGTAGCGTTCGGTGATGTCGGTGAAGGTGTTGACGAAACCGCCGGTGGGCAACGGATGGGTGCGGATTTCCAGCACCCGGCCATCGTAGAGGCGCTGCTCGCATTCCTGCACGTGGCGCCCGTTCAGATCCCGACTGGCCGGGGTCAGCAGGTTCAACTCGCTGTCGCCGATCACTTCGGCAAACGGACGATGGGCCGCCACCGGGGCCAGGCCGCTGAGTTCGAGGAAACGCCGGTTCCACAACTCCAGAATGCCCTCGGCGTTGACCATGGCCACGCCTTGGGACAGGTTATCGACCGCCCGTTGCAACAAATGGGATTTCTGCGCCACCGCCTGCTCGCGGCGCACGGTTTCGCTGAGTTTGACGTCAGTAATGTCGGTGAACAGGATCACCCGCCCGCCTTCCTGGGTGGGGCGTTCGCTGACTTGCAACCAGCGACCGTCCTGCAGGCGATAGAGCAGGTTTTCGTCGGCATGCCCGCGCGGCTCCTCAGTGAACAGCCCGGTGGCGGACATCAGTCGCTTGACCTCGGCCAGGCGCATGCCGGCGTTGATCCGCACCCGGCTGTTGCTCCAGAACGCCTTGAAGCGGCTATTGAACAAGACGATTCGCTGGTCCGCATCGAACAGCACGAACGCGTCGGAAATGCTCTCGATCGCATCGATCAAATGCTGATGCGCGGTTTCCGCCCGCAGGCGTGCCTCGCTGAGCAAGTGATTGCCTGACTTGAGTTCAGCCATGGCCTGGTTCAAGGCGTCGGTGCGCTCACGCACCTGCTCGGCCAGCACCACCGAATGCTGGAACGCCGCGTACGGGTCATTGCCGCGGGTGATGCCGGACTCGATCCGCTCGATCAGCGCGCCATTGATGCGCTGCAGTTTGTGGTTGTCGCGCTGCAGGCTGGCGATCTGGGCCTGAAGCTCAACGGTGTCCAGGGGACCGGCCTCGGGCAATGGCAACCCCGGTGAAGGTCTGGTTGATGTGCATGCCATTGAACTGTTCTCCGTAGGTGTTGAAACCCATCACCCGTTGGTCACGCAAAAACGTTCCGATCTGCTCCAGACGGCCGCCGTCTTCCAGTTCCAGTCGCCTGAGAAAGCAGTCACAGCCGATGGTCAGCAACAGATCGCCGAGGCGCTCCTGCAAGCCTTCGAACAGGGTTTGCAGATTCGGCAGCATCGGGCCGGGCGTCATGACAGTGAGGACGATGCCGTTTTCCACCGCGCAGTAGAAACTCAGGCTCAGGTCCGGATGAACCTGCTGGATCGCCCGCACGTAATATTGATCGTTGATCCGTACGGCCAAGGGGTGCGCAGCGAAGATCCGGTGATCGAGCTCCGCCACCGGCACACCGATGTGCCGGGCGTACTCCTCGGCGGCCGGCTCGGCATTGAGTTCAAAGACCCGACGCGAGGCGCTGTCGGCCCCGGTGACCACCAGTTTTTCTGCTCGGGGCAGGATGTGGTGGGTGGTGAAGACTTCAAAGTCGAGCCAGGTATTGACCAACACCACCACGGCCGCGCCGCTGTGGAACTCGCCATTGAAATAGACGTGAGTGTGGGTCAGGTAATTGTCGTCGCCGGCCGAACCGCCGAAATGCGGGATGTCGCCCAACGCTGCACTCAGGGCCGCGAGGACCATTTCTTCACGGCTGGACAAGCCATCGAGCAGGGTCAGCGCAAAGCTGTTGCCCTTGATCGGCGCCAGGGTGTTGCTGCGACAGCCACTGACCAGGCGCTCGACCATTTGCTGGGCGTCGATCAGGCTGAAGCGCTCCATCTCGCAGATCAGTTCGGCGTCGATGGAGAAATGCCGGTGGTCGAAGCCGACCGCGGTCACGCAGTTGCGGCCATAGCCCAAAGGCGTGATTTCCCCGGCGCTGGTGCAACCCACCAGGCGAATGCCGCCGAAGCTTTGTTGCAAGGCCTGGCCCAGCGCCTGCAAGTCGTACTCGGCGGAACAGAAGAACAGCACGAAACCCAAGTGCGGATGCAACAGTTGTCGCGCCAGCTCCTGCGCCACTTGCTGGGCATCGGTGGCCTGGGACATGGCACTGACCACACCTTCACTCTGGACCTGCTGCATCTTCGCCTCCCGCAGGTGCGCATGTATGAGGTTCGAGTGTACGAAGCCTGTGAGCTGCGACGTATGCTACTTGGGTAGCGGGTAGCCGCTTCGATGGGATGAGAGTCTGCAATGAGTTCATGATGGCCGACGCTTTTGTGGCGAGGGGACTTGTCCCCGTTGGACTGCGCAGCAGGCCCCCTGCGGTCGATGCGCAACCGGAAGGGGGCCGCTTCACGACCCAACGGGGACAAGTCCCCTCGCCACAGGTGAGCGGCGTTGCTACAGGGTTACCAGGTCAGCACCGCCCCCACCGCAAAGGTGTCGGTGTCTTCGTCCTGGGCATTGGTGTCGTGGCCGTTGATTGCGAACTGGTTGTACTCGGCCACCAGCTTGAGGTTGTCGTTGACGTCATGGAACAGCGCAATGCCGCGGGTTTCGTAGTCCGCGCCGCTGCCGACCACGCCATTGCCGTCATCGTTGGTCTTGCCGTAAGACAAGGCCAAGCGGTTCTTGCCCAGTTTGTAGGAGCCCTGCAGCAGGTAACCGTCACTGTCGACGTTGCGCAGAACCGGCTCGCCGGCGTTGTTGGTAAAGAACGGGTTGATGCCCTTGGCCTGGAAGCCGGAGCCGGTGAGGGACAAGCCGCCCATTTTCGCCTGCACGCCATAGCCGACGCCTTTGGAGGTGACGGACTGGACGGTGGAATCGGTATTGTCCGACGTCTGGTAGCTGCCATTGACCCAGCTGTAAATCTTCGCCCCGGCGAGGTCGAACTGATAGGTGATCTCGCTCTCGGTCCGCGGGTTCTCCTGGTAAGCCTTGCCTGTCGGACTGCTGTCGTTGGTGTCCACCGGGTCCATGATCCCCACGGCCACCCGCAAACCCTCCATCACCGGCGTGCGGTAGGTGATCTGTGACGTCGGGAACGGGTACGGATAACCCGTGCCGATGTTGCCGAACGACACCCCGCCACCGTCCACCAGCCCCAGGGTATCGCTGACCTGGCCGTAACCGGCGAGCATTTCATCCAGCAGAATGTTGGAACGGGCGAACAGGCCAAAGTCCTTGCCGATCAGCACTTCGCCCCACTCCGGGTTGGCCACCGTGCCGTAGAACTGCCGCACGTCGATGGCGGTGTCGGTGCCGTTGGTTTCGCTGTCGTTGATGGTCACCCAGAAGGAGGACCGGGCGCCGAGCTTGAGGTCGTCGACCTGCTTGCTCATGTTGAAGCCCAGATAGTTGGGCAGAAAACCCATCTTCACCCGCGCCTGTCGCCGGTCGAACTGGTCGCCGGCACGGTCCACTTTGCTGTTCACATAGAAGGCGTTGATGTAGCCGTCGGTGGAAAACGTGGTCTGGTCCTTGTCGTACAACACGATCTCGGCTTGGGCCATCGAGCTCAAACCGAGGGTCGAAAGGCTGGCGATGAAGGCAGGCAAGAAACGATGCTTGATGTTCTTATTGTTGTGCATGACGCGCTCCGCAGCGGGGGACTGGATGTCGGAGGCGATTATCGAAAGCTGACCGGCGGCGTCATACGCTGCCTTGGAGGCGGTTTTGAAATGCTTTGGAGTGGCCGGTGATGCGCGACAAGTTCGGTGTAAGACCGTCCGTCGACGAGGCCCGGAACTTAAGGTGTACGCCTGTGGAACGGACTGGCGTCCACAGGAACCGGTACTGGCTAGACGCCCGCTCTAAACAGCATGTAAGCGGCGACCACGACACAGATGCTGGCGAAGCCGATCTGCAATCCCCGGGCCGGTACTCGCGCGCAAAGTCTGCGGCCAATGATCATGCCGACGATGCTCGAGACGATAAACGCCACGCCCAAACCGTCGATTCGCACCCCGGCCTGAAACGCGCCGATCACGCCGATGGCGGAAATCAGGCTGATCACCATCAACGAAGTGGCGACGATTCCACGCATCTGCACATCGGTCAGCTGCTTGAACGCCGGGACGATCAGGAAGCCGCCACCGACCCCGAGCAGCCCGGAGACCACACCGGTCACCGCGCCCAATGCCGCGAGGGTCGCGGTGCACTTGGCGGTCCAGGAAAAGCGCCCGGTCTGCTGGTCGAGCATGCAGTTCTTCTGGCCCCAGTTGGCGTGGCCGTGGTCGCTTGGACCTTCGTCCTGGCGCTCACGACGCAGCATCCGCCAGGCCACCATGACCATCAGCAGGCTGAACAGGATCATCAGGATTTTTTCCGGCAACTGATGGGCGAAGTAGATGCCGATCGGCGAAAAAATCGCCCCCAGCAGGGCGATCAGCAGCGCGGCGCGGTAGCGCACCAGGCCATGGCGCAACCCGTCAATGGCGCCGACAGCCGCCGCACTGCCCACCGCGAACAATGCGACCGGCGCGGCTTGCGTCATGGTCCAACCCAACCCCAATACCAGCGCCGGCACCGCAAGAATGCCGCCACCGGCCCCGGTCAAACCGAGTACCAACCCCATCACCACGCCAAAAAAACTCGCCAGCAACATAAAACACTCGTGATCTGCGAAAAAAGCCGGGAACGCCCGGTATCGATGACTGACAGGATAGAGCCCGCGCAGTTTTTTTCATTAATTGAATGGATGCGGGCTGGTCAGCGCAGGGAAAATGAAACTACCCTCATGGCTTGTCCTAAAAGAAAACGGCCACCATGCCCGCCTTGATTGAAGCTTTTTTAGACCCTGCCTCGTCGACCTACAGCTACGTCATCTACGAGCACGATGGCGGGCACTGCGCCATCGTCGACCCGGTGCTCGACTACGACCCCGCCGCCGGGCGAACCGCCACCACCCAGGCCGACAAGATCATCGCCTTCGTTCGCCAACATCAGCTGCAGGTGCAATGGCTGCTGGAAACCCACGCCCATGCCGATCACCTGTCCGCTGCGCCTTATCTGCGGCGGGAACTGGGCGGAAAGATTGCGATTGGTCAGTCGATCAGCAAGGTTCAAGGGGTGTTCAAGACCCTGTTCAATCTTGAACCGGAGTTCTGTATCGATGGTTCGCAGTTCGATCACCTGTTCGCGCCGGATGAATCGTTCAGGATCGGCAATCTCAAGGCCACGGCCCTGCATGTTCCCGGCCACACGCCAGCGGACATGGCTTATCTGATCGACAGCGATGTGATTCTGGTGGGCGATACGCTGTTCATGCCAGACGTGGGCACCGCGCGCTGCGACTTTCCCGGCGGCAACGCCAACCAGATGTTTGCTTCGATTCGCAAACTGCTGGCCTTCCCTGCCGGCGTTCGACTGTATGTCTGCCACGACTACCCGCCCGAGGGTCGTAAACCGCAGTGCATGAGCACGGTGGGCGAACAGCGCAAAAGCAACATTCACATTCATGACGGCATCGACGAAACCGCGTTCGTCGCCATGCGCACCCGGCGAGATGCGGGGTTGGGCATGCCGACGCTGTTGCTCCCGGCGATCCAGGTGAATGTGCGGGCGGGGAATTTGCCGCCAGCCGAGGGCAATGGCGTTACTTACTTGAAGATCCCCCTGAATAAACTCTGAGTTCGATCGTTCCCCCGCTCCGTAGCAACTGTCGTTGTGGCGAGGGGATAAATCCCCTCGCCACAACGACAGCTGCGACAGGGGATTTGCGTTTAGTTGTTGAGGGTCAATCCGTTGGCCGGCAACGGCAGCGCGGTTTTATAGCGCACTTGCTTGAGCGCAAAGCTCGAACGGATGTTGGCGACGCCGGGGACTTTGGTGAGGAAGTCCATCATGAAACGCTCCAGCGACTGAATAGTCGGCACCAGCACCCGGATCAAATAGTCCGGGTCGCCGGCCATCAAATAGCACTCCATGACTTCCGGGCGATCCGAGATCGCCTCCTCGAAATGCTGCAACGCCTCCTCCACCTGTTTTTCCAGACTTACGTGAATGAACACGTTCACATGCAGCCCCAGCAAATCGGCATCCAGCAGGGTCACTTGCTCACGAATCAAGCCCAATTCTTCCATCGCCTTGACCCGGTTGAAGCACGGGGTTGGCGACAGGTTGACCGAGCGTGCGAGGTCGGCGTTGGTGATGCGCGCGTTCTCCTGAAGGCTGTTCAAAATGCCGATATCGGTACGGTCCAGTTTGCGCATGAGACAAAACCACCTGTTTTTTATGTTTATGCAGATTTTTTATCCTCAAATGATCGCCAGCGCAACGAAACAGAGAGAAATATTCTTCTTGGCCCGGCCTATGATTGTTGTAGGACAAGATTTCTTTCATCGAAGAATGACGGTCAGCTCACTACAAAAAATTCACAAGATCGAGCGTAGAAGCCATGAACCAAGCGTACGAACCGCTGCATCTGCACGTTCCCGAACCATCGGGCCGTCCTGGCTGCAAAACCGACTTCTCCTACCTGCGTCTGACCGACGCCGGCACGGTGCGCAAACCCCCAATCGACGTTGAACCGGCCGACACCGCTGATCTGGCCAAGGGCCTGATTCGCGTGCTCGATGACGAGGGCAATGCCCTCGGTCCTTGGGCTGAAGGCGTGCCGTCCGAGATCCTGCGCAAAGGCATGCGCGCCATGCTCAAGACGCGGATTTATGACAACCGCATGGTGGTCGCCCAGCGTCAGAAAAAAATGTCGTTCTACATGCAGAGCCTTGGCGAAGAAGCCATCGGCAGCGGCCAGGCCCTGGCGTTGAACGTCGATGACATGTGCTTCCCGACGTACCGCCAGCAAAGCATCCTGATGGCGCGCGAAGTGCCGCTGGTGGACCTGATCTGCCAACTGCTGTCCAACGAGCGTGATCCGCTCAAGGGACGTCAGCTGCCGATCATGTATTCGGTCAAAGACTATGGCTTCTTCACCATTTCCGGCAACCTCGCCACCCAGTTCGTCCAGGCAGTAGGCTGGGGCATGGCCTCGGCGATCAAGGGCGACACCAAAATCGCCTCGGCCTGGATCGGCGACGGCGCCACCGCTGAATCCGACTTCCACACCGCCCTCACCTTCGCCCACGTTTACCGTGCGCCAGTGATCCTCAACGTGGTCAACAACCAGTGGGCAATCTCCACGTTCCAGGCGATTGCCGGCGGTGAAGCCACTACGTTTGCCGGCCGTGGCGTCGGTTGCGGCATTGCCTCCCTGCGGGTCGATGGCAACGATTTCGTCGCGGTCTACGCCGCCTCTGCCTGGGCCGCCGAACGCGCCCGCCGCAACCTCGGCCCGACCATGATCGAATGGGTTACCTACCGCGCCGGTCCGCACTCGACTTCTGATGATCCGTCCAAATACCGTCCTGCTGACGACTGGAGCTACTTCCCGTTGGGCGACCCGATTGCGCGTCTGAAGCAGCACCTGGTGAAAATCGGTCACTGGTCCGAAGAGGAACACGTCGCCGTCAGCGCCGAACTGGAAGCCGAAGTGATCGCCGCGCAGAAAGAAGCCGAGCAGTACGGCACCCTCGCCGGCGGCCAGATTCCGAGCGCCGCGACCATGTTCGAAGACGTCTACAAAGAGATGCCGGAGCACTTGAAGCGCCAGCGTCAAGAGTTGGGGATCTGACATGAACGATCACAACAACAAAATCGAGTTGGAAACCGCCATGACCACGACCACCATGACCATGATCCAGGCCCTGCGCTCGGCCATGGATGTGATGCTTGAGCGTGACGACAATGTCGTGGTGTTCGGCCAGGACGTTGGCTACTTCGGCGGCGTGTTCCGTTGCACCGAAGGCCTGCAGAACAAGTACGGCACCTCCCGCGTATTCGATGCGCCGATCTCCGAAAGCGGCATCGTCGGCGTCGCCGTCGGTATGGGTGCTTATGGTCTGCGGCCGGTGGCCGAGATTCAGTTCGCCGATTACGTTTACCCTGCATCGGACCAGATCATTTCCGAAGCCGCCCGCCTGCGCTATCGCTCGGCCGGCGAGTTCACCGCACCGATGACCCTGCGCATGCCTTGCGGCGGCGGCATCTACGGCGGCCAGACCCACAGCCAAAGTATTGAGGCGATGTTCACCCAGGTCTGCGGTTTGCGCACGGTCATGCCGTCCAACCCTTACGACGCCAAAGGTTTGTTGATCGCCTCCATCGAAAACGATGACCCGGTGATCTTCCTCGAGCCAAAACGCCTGTACAACGGCCCGTTCGACGGTCACCACGAACGCCCGGTGACCCCGTGGTCGAAACACCCGGCCGCACAAGTTCCGGACGGTTACTACACCGTGCCGCTGGACGTCGCCGCGATCACCCGTCCGGGCAAGGACGTGACCATCCTGACGTACGGCACCACGGTTTATGTGTCGCAAGTGGCGGCTGAAGAAACCGGCATCGACGCTGAAGTCATCGACCTGCGCAGCTTGTGGCCGCTGGACCTGGACACCATCGTCAAGTCAGTGAAGAAAACCGGCCGCTGCGTGATCGTTCACGAAGCGACCCGCACCTGCGGTTTCGGCGCCGAACTGGTCGCCCTGGTGCAAGAGCACTGCTTCCACTACCTGGAAGCGCCTATCGAGCGCGTCACCGGTTGGGACACTCCCTACCCGCACGCACAAGAGTGGGCGTATTTCCCTGGTCCGTCCCGAGTGGGCGCGGCTTTGCATCGGGTTATGGAGGTCTGAATGGGCACGCACGTTATTAAAATGCCGGACATTGGTGAAGGCATTGCAGAAGTTGAACTGTCTCAGTGGCACGTCAAGGTCGGCGACATGGTCGTCGAAGATCAGGTACTGGCCGATGTCATGACCGACAAGGCGATGGTCGACATCCCGTCGCCGGTGAACGGCAAGGTGATTGCGCTGGGCGGACAGCCTGGCGAAGTCATGGCGGTTGGCAGCATCCTGATCAGCATTGAAGTCGAAGGCGCGGGCAACGTTAAAGAGTCCGCTCAGCCTGCACCTGTTAAAGAAGCACCGATGGCGGCGCCGAAAGTTGCCGCCGCTGTTGAAAGCAAACCGGTCGCCGCTGCAGCGCCGCGAGCGGTCGTATGCCAGGGCCCAATGGTCGCTCGCGAAGCGGATGAACGTCCGCTGGCCTCCCCGGCCGTGCGCAAACATGCGCTGGACCTCGGCATCCAGTTGCGTCTGGTGCGTGGCACCGGCCCTGCCGGTCGGGTGCTGCACGAAGACCTCGAGGCCTATCTGGCTCAGGGTCAGCAGCCGCAATCAACCGCTGCCGCTGCTTACGCCCAGCGCAACGACGAAGAGCAAATCCCGGTCATCGGCATGCGCCGCAAGATCGCCCAGCGCATGCAGGACGCCACTCAGCGCGCCGCTCACTTCAGTTACGTCGAAGAAATCGACGTCACCGCCGTGGAAGAACTGCGCGCTCATCTGAATGAAAAACACGGTGCAACCCGCGGTAAGCTGACCTTGCTGCCGTTCCTGGTCCGCGCTCTGGTTGTTGCCCTGCGCGACTTCCCGCAGATCAACGCCCGTTACGACGACGAAGCCCAGGTCATCACCCGCCTCGGCGCCGTGCACGTGGGCATCGCCACCCAAGCCGAGATTGGTTTGATGGTGCCGGTGGTCCGTCACGCCGAAACCCGCAGCTTGTGGGACAGCGCTCAGGAAATTTCTCGCCTCGCTACCGCTGCCCGCACTGGCAAGGCCAGCCGCGATGAATTGTCCGGTTCGACCATCACCCTGACCAGCCTCGGCGCCTTGGGCGGTATCGTCAGCACCCCGGTGCTGAACCTGCCGGAAGTGGCGATCGTGGGCGTCAACAAAATCGTCGAACGCCCGATGGTCGTCAAAGGCCAGATCGTGATTCGCAAGATGATGAACCTCTCCAGCTCCTTCGATCACCGCGTGGTCGATGGCATGGACGCGGCGCAATTCATCCAGGCCATCCGTGGCTTGCTCGAACAACCCGCCACCCTGTTTGTGGACTCTTTTTAACTGGAGCAGGCATGCAAACTCTGAACACCACGCTGCTGATCATCGGCGGCGGCCCCGGCGGTTATGTGACGGCGATTCGTGCCGGCCAGCTGGGCATTTCGACCATTCTGGTGGAAGGCGAATCACTGGGCGGCACGTGCCTGAACATCGGCTGCATTCCGTCCAAGGCGTTGATCCACGTCGCCGAACAGTTTCACCAGACCCAGCATCACAGCCAGCACTCGGCGCTGGGCATCAGCGTGTCAGCGCCGACCCTCGATATCAGCAAGAGTGTCGAGTGGAAGGACGGCATCGTTGATCGCCTGACCACGGGCGTTTCGGCGCTGCTGAAAAAGAACAAAATCCAGGTTATTCAGGGTTTTGCGAAAGTCATTGATGGTAAAACCGTAGAAGTCGGCAACACACGCATTCAGTGCGAGCACCTGGTGCTGGCCACCGGCTCGAAAAGCGTGAACCTGCCGATGCTGCCGATTGGCGGCCCGATCATCTCCTCCACCGAAGCCCTGGCGCCGACGTCCGTGCCGAAACGGCTGATCGTGGTCGGTGGCGGTTACATCGGTCTGGAGCTGGGGATTGCCTATCGCAAGCTCGGTGCCGAGGTCAGCGTGGTCGAGGCTCAGGATCGCATCCTGCCGGCCTACGACGCCGAACTGACGCAGCCCGTGCATGACGAGTTGAAAAAACTCGGCATGAAGCTTTACTTGAAGCACAGCGTTCAAGGCTTTGATTCTCTTAGTAATACACTGCAAGTTCTTGACCCGAATGGCGACACCTTCAACCTCGAAACCGATCAGGTACTGGTGGCCGTCGGCCGCAAACCGAACACCCAGGGCTGGAACCTCGAAGGTTTGAACCTGGACATGAACGGCTCGGCGATCAAGATCGACAACCGCTGTCAGACCAGCATGCGCAACGTGTATGCCATTGGCGACGTGAGTGGCGAACCGATGCTCGCGCACCGGGCCATGGCTCAGGGCGAGATGGTGGCCGAACTGATCAGCGGTAAATACCGCGAGTTCAACCCCACCGCCATCGCCGCCGTGTGCTTTACCGACCCGGAACTGGTGGTGGTCGGCAAGACCCCGGACGACGTCAAGGCGGCGGGTCTGGACTGCATCGTTTCCAGCTTCCCGTTCGCCGCCAATGGTCGGGCGATGACGCTGGAATCGAAAAGCGGTTTCGTACGGGTCGTAGCGCGACGTGACAATCATGTGATTGTTGGCTGGCAGGCGGTCGGTGTGGGTGTGTCGGAATTGTCGACGGCGTTCGGTCAAAGCCTGGAAATGGGCGCCCGGCTGGAAGACATTGCCGGCACCATCCACGCGCATCCAACGCTCGGCGAAGCGGTACAGGAAGCGGCGTTGCGAGCTCTTGGTCACGCGCTGCACCTGTAAACGCGGTCAACTGTGGCGAGGGAGCTTGCTCCCGCTGGGCTGCGAAGCGGCCCCCTGCTGACTTCCAGACACACCGTGTTGTCTGGATTTACGACTGCTTCGCAGCCGAGCGGGAGCAAGCTCCCTCGCCACAGGATTTCGAACGATAAGTAATCGGCGGCAAATTTAATGAGCGAGCCGATAGTCCGGGCTGCGAAATGGTCTCGGAATGAAGTATTGTTGTCCCCATCCAGAAAAACGTCAGAAGCCTTGAACCGTTTCGGCGGTTGTTAAGCGATAGAGGGTGTCATGGGTAACGAAAGCATCAATTGGGACAAGTTGGGTTTTGACTACATCAAGACAGACAAGCGCTATCTGTCGCACTGGCGTAATGGCGAGTGGGACAAAGGCACCCTGACCGAAGACAATGTGCTGCACATCAGCGAAGGTTCCACTGCCCTTCACTATGGCCAGCAATGCTTCGAAGGGCTGAAGGCCTATCGTTGCAAGGACGGTTCGATCAACCTGTTCCGCCCGGACCAGAACGCCGCCCGCATGCAACGCAGCTGCGCGCGCCTGCTGATGCCACACGTGTCCACCGAGCAGTTCGTCGAAGCCTGCAAGGAAGTGGTCCGCGCCAACGAGCGTTTCATCCCGCCTTACGGCACCGGCGGCGCGCTGTACCTGCGTCCGTTCGTGATCGGCGTGGGTGACAACATCGGCGTGCGTACCGCGCCCGAGTTCATCTTCTCGATCTTCGCCATTCCGGTCGGTGCCTACTTCAAGGGCGGCCTGACCCCGCACAACTTCCTGATCTCCAGCTACGACCGCGCCGCCCCACAAGGCACCGGTGCCGCCAAGGTCGGTGGTAACTACGCGGCCAGCCTGATGCCAGGTTCCCAGGCCAAGAAAGCCCACTTCGCCGACTGCATTTACCTGGACCCGATGACCCACACGAAAATCGAAGAAGTCGGCTCGGCCAACTTCTTCGGGATCACCCACGACAACAAGTTCGTCACCCCGAACTCGCCGTCCGTCCTGCCGGGCATCACCCGTCTGTCGTTGATCGAGCTGGCCAAAACGCGTCTGGGCCTGGAAGTGGTCGAAGGCGACGTGTTCATCGACAAGCTGTCCGACTTCAAGGAAGCCGGTGCTTGCGGTACTGCCGCAGTGATCACACCGATCGGCGGCATCAGCTACAAAGACAAACTGCACGTGTTCCACAGCGAAACCGAAGTCGGCCCGGTCACCCAGAAGCTCTACAAAGAGCTGACCGGTGTACAGACCGGCGACATCGAAGCGCCAGCGGGCTGGATCGTCAAGGTTTGATTTGACGGGGCTTGATCCCAAGCGGCACATAACCCATCCATCGCTGTGGCGATGGGTGGGTTTTTTATTGCGTTAATGGCACGGGATGGAACCTTGCAGTTCTCGTATGCGTTCAAGCATGTTTTCTGGGCAATGTTGCTTTAGGGATTCCACGTCAATCGGCTTTGGTGGTGAAGCTAAAAACCGAGCAATGGCCTCCTTGTCAAACTCTTCAAAAATATAGAAGCGGCTAGGATCATAAAAGTACAAATCCTTGACGCCTTTATTAGTAGTAATTAGTTTTTTGTCAAAAAAGGCCGCCTCTAAGGCTCGAAGCGTGAGGCCAGATTGCCCGGGCTGATTGATCTCTATCAGCACGTCAGCATCAATTACCTTCTGAAGGTTTTCCTCATACGGCAATACTGAATCAGTATGATATTTCGATAGCGGGACGGATGACTCATCCTTCACGATTTGAAATTTAATGCTACAACCCAAGCTCTCAAGATCATTAGCCATACTTTCTATCAGGTGAGCGCGACCTTTATCCCTACCAAGAAAAAAACAAGTGATACGGGGGGATTGCTCCAGCCTTTCGGTATTCAGCTTTCTTGCTGCTTCTGCATTGAAAGGAAAGAACTGCTCCAGGTAATCGATACCAAACAAACGGCACTGGTCCGGGTCGAAGCTATAGATTTTGTCGAAAAGTTTTCTCATTTCATCGACAAAGGCCGCATCCACCAGATCTCTGATCAGAAGAACCTTTAAGCCTCTGAAAGTGCTGATAACACTAGGGTTTAATCCGCGTCTAACTTGCCCCTCATTACAGATCAGTATGTCTTTGGTACTTACAGATTTACTCGCATTGACCCACCTCCCTAGCCAGGCTGTTGACATAGTTAGCGGGATTTTTTTTTGAAGTGATCTTAGAGTGCGGTTGATTCTTTTGGCGTAAGCCGGAATGTGGAACATATGAACATCATGCTTTTCAGCAAGACCATCGATCATAATCTGCTCATATCGAGCTTTCCAGCCTAAAAAAAACACTCTCATATCATAGTTCTCAGGTGCATAGCACATTGCCATTTAGCAAGTAGTTTGACACAACACCCTCCAATTGGTGAAACCGGTTCACCACGCAAGTATTCGATAACATCAAGAACCTGCTGGTGTGTATTCATCCTGAGCAATGCGGGCAAACAACCACTCCACAAACACCCGAGTCTGCGCCGTCACGTCCGGCGCGACACCGTAGTAATAACGCGGCAATGGCATTCGCAACTCGGGCAACGGGCAAATCAGGCGACCGCTCGAGAGGTGGGTGCCCAGCAAAGAGGTCGGGCACAAGGCAATGCCCTGACCTTCCACGGCGGCCTCAAGCACTCGGTGCATGTGGTCAAACTGCCGGGTGACCTGAGTGGCTGACTGGCCTTGAGCAAAATGCAGGGCCCAGTTGTGCCAATCTTCGCGACGCGCCTTGGCGGTCAATAACGTGTGCCGGCTCAGGGACCTGAGGTCTTCAAGGGCCAGGCGCTCGATCAGCGAGGGTGCTGCGACCAGCAACAGTTCGTCTTCGAAGAGGACTCGCGCCTCAATCGCCGGCGCCCAATCGTCACGACCACGGCGAATGACGATGTCGAACCCGTCGCGCGCATGATCGGGTGCCTGGGTTTGGGTCATCACTTGCGGTTTGATGTCCGGGTGCTGCGCAATGAAATCTTCCAGTCTGGGCGCTAGCCAAAGCATCGCAAAGGATGGGCGGACATTGATCTTCACGGTCGGCAGCGACGCATGTTGCTTGAGCGCAGCCGCGGCGTTGGCGATCTGCGCCAGCCCGGCACTCACCTGCTCATAAAAGCGCTGACCGGCCGGCGTCAACACCGATTGACGGACACGCCGCTCAAACAGCAGCACACCCAGGTGCTCCTCAAGCAATTTGATGTGCCGGCTGACGGCACTGTGACTGACATGCAGCTCCTCGGCCGCCAGGCTGAAACTTTGATGGCGAGCAGCAACGGCGAAGGCGCGAACAGCATTAAGCGGCGGTAGTGGATTGATCATGTGTCTAATTTAGTCACATATGCAGCGCAATTAAAGCGTTTGTCACGCCTACGTCGTCACGCCAATCTGCTCGTACGCAGCCAGCGCCACCTGACGGAACAAGATATGAACAGCTACGGACTCTTTCTATTGTTTGCCACCCTGACCATTTTGAGTCCGGGGCCTGGCGTGGTCCTGACCCTGTCCAACGCGGTGCGCCACGGCTGGACCGGGGCCGTGCCGGGCATTCTGGGGATCGCGTCGGGTGCGTTTATCGTCGCCGCCATCAGCGCCACCAGTGTCGGCCTGATCCTCAGCACCTCCGCCAACGCCTTTACCGCGTTGAAATACGCAGGGGCCGCCTATTTGTTGTACCTGGGTTACAAGAGCTGGCGCTCGGCGGGTATCAATACGCTGCTTGAAACGCGCCCCTCAAGCCCGGGCTACCGCTTCCTCGAAGCGGCTTCGATCCAGTTCTTGAACCCCAAGGCGGTGTTTTTCTTTCTGGCGGTGTTCCCGCAATTCATCGACACCTCAGCGCACTTCTCCACCCAGTTTTTCAAACTGGTCGCTTCCTATGGCGTACTGGTGATCCTCGTGCATGGCAGCTATGCCTTGCTCGCCAATGCCGCCAAAGGCTGGTTGTCGAGCCCGAAGGGTTCCTGGCTGGCGGCGAAGGTCTCGGGTGTGACCTTCGCCGGTTTCGGCGTGCTGATGGCCTCGGCCAGTCGCTAAGGCGCAGAACCGGCGTTCGCGCGACGCCGGGGCTCGGCGAATGCGGGTTGTGCTGTCGATACCTGAATCGGCAGTTCAACAGCGAACCGGATGCTGAGTTCCTTGCGCCCCGTCGCCGTCAACGTCAGCGCGCGGCTGTCCAGGTCTTGAGTCACCCATTTGCGCGTGATCGCCGTTTGCAACAACGCCGCCCCCAACGAACCACCCAGATGCGGGCGGCGCATGCTCCAGTCCAGGCACGGGCAGGCAAAACGGCGGCGCATCGCGGTTAAATCCTTGACCTCGATACCCAACCCTTCAAACAACACCTCACCGCTGTCGCTCAGCTGATAGACCTGTTCATCGGTTTCCAGCAGCCACCCCGCTTCGATCATCCGGTCATGCAGCAGCACCGCCAGCGTGCCGGCCATGTGGTCGTAGCACGTGCGGGCGAATTGCAGGCGATCCGGGGTGCGCGAATTGAAGGTCGGCGCAGCGTTCTGGCCGATCACCATCAACGCTTCCAGCGCCTGGGCGACGCGCCTGTCCGTCAGGCTGTAATAGCGATGTCGGCCCTGTACGTGCAGCCGCACCAGCGCCAACTCCTTGAGTTTGGCCAGGTGCGCGCTGGCGGTGGAGGCACTGACTTCGGCAATCGCCGCCAACTCGGTGCTGGTGCGGGCGTGGCCGTCCATCAGCGAACAGAGGATTTTCGTCCGGGCCGGTTCCGCGATGGCCGCGGCCACGTGAGAGACGCCGATGTCGTGCTGTTCTACGTTCATATTTCGCTCCCGGACGAATCAAGGCCCTTTCGAACTGGAGATAGTAGCAACACTTTTCCAAGCACAAACAAGGCTGCGACCCATGGACCCGATCATCGCTGCGACTCATGCCGATCCTTATCCCTATTACGCGCAACTGCGTTCGGAGGGCGGGTTGGTTTTTCACCAAGGACTGAACGTGTGGGTGGCAAGTAGCGCCCGAGCCGTTGCGGCCGTGCTGGCGCATCCTGACTGTCATGTCCGGCCGTCCCACGAACCGGTGCCCAAGGCGATTGTTGGCGGGATGGCCGGCAAGGTCTTCGGTCAGTTGATGCGGATGAATGAGGGCGAACGGCAGCGCTGCCCGAGGTCGGCGATTCAGCCAGGGTTGGCGTCGATTGATGCCGATGAAGTCAATGCGCTGGTTGGCGCTCGCCTGATCACTGCGGGCGCTGATGGGTTGTGCAAGGCGATGTTTCGCGGGCCGGTGTGCGTGGTGGCTGCATTGCTGGGGTTCTCGCCGGCTCAGGGCCGGGCTATCAGCGAGCTGACCGGGGACTTCGTCGCGTGCCTGTCGCCCCTTGGCGATCAGGCGCAACGGGACGCAGCGAACGTTGCGGCGGAACACTTGAGCGGCTATTTCGTTGAGCTGCTGGATGACCCGAGCAATCAGAGCACCCTGCTCGCCGGAATCCGCCAGCGCTTCGCGGCAACCTCTGGCGACGCTGAAACGTTGATCGCCAACCTGATCGGGCTGTTTTCCCAGACCTATGAAGCCACCGCCGGGCTGATCGGCAATGCGTTGTTGGCGTTGATTCGAAACCCGTCGCTGCACAGCGAATCGACACCGGTTGACGACTTGATCGCTGAAGTTCAGCGCTTCGATCCGTCGGTGCAGAACACCCGCCGGTTTGTCGCTGTGCCTTGTGAAATTGAAGGGGTAAGCCTGAACCCCGGCGACGTGATTCTGGTGCTGCTGGCTTCGGCCAATCGTGATCCGCAGCTCAATGACCATCCCGACGTCTTTCTTCTTGATCGTCCAGACCGGCGCAGCTTCACCTTTGGTGCGGGTCGGCATCAATGTCCGGGGCAGACATTGGCCCTAAGCATTGCCAGCGCTACGTTGAAGGAGATTCTGACGATGAAGCCTGCTTTGGATCGCCTGACCTGGCATTACCGGCCTTCGCTGAACGGGCGTATTCCGCTGTTTAGCGATTTGCCGTAAGACCGATCAGCGTCCAGAGGTTGCCTTCGTGAATCATGGAGGCATTGCCATCCCGATCCACCCGATAACCGCTGTAGCCATGAGCAATCCCGTTGGCCGTGACCTGCTCCAGCAACTCGAAACCCTGCTGAAAAATCCGCCTCCGCAACGGTCACGCCAGTCGCTGCGCAACAAAATCGATAAAGGCTTTCAACTTCGGCAGTGACTTTCGCGAGCGTGGATACACCATCTGTACCGGCTTGGGTGGCGGCGCATAGGCGTCCAGGATCCGCACGAGTTCGCCTTTGGCCAACGCGGCCGACACCAGGAAATCGGGCTGCATCAAAATCCCCTCTCCGGCCACGGCCGCCTGCAGCAGCACTTGACCGTCATTGCTTTTCAGCACCGCTCCTTCGGGCCAGGGAACCTCGCTAGCGCCGTTTTGCAAAGGCCAGGCGAACCGGTTGTTCCAGGACGTGTGAGTGAGGATTCGGTGTCGGTGCAGGTCTTCGGGGGACTGAGGTTCCTGCCATTTTTCCAGATACCGGGGCGATGCGCAGATCACCATTTGATACGGTGGCAATGGCTTGGCCAGCAGATTCACGCCGATCAGTTCGGAGATCCTGAACGCCAGATCGAATGAGGTCTCGTACAGGTCCACCACTTCGTTGCTCAGAATCAGCTCGACCTGGATCTGCGGATAACACTGCATGAACGCCGACACCAGAGGACCGACCAAAGACACGCCGAGGGTCATCGGTGCGGTGATTCGCAACAAGCCACTGGGCTCCGGGTTCGACGCCTCCACCCGGCTGAATGCATACTTCACCTGCTCCAGCGCCCGCTTGGCTTCTTCATAAAACAACCGCCCTTCCCCGGTGATGGATTGCCGTCGGGTGGTGCGTTGAATGAGCTGGGTGTTGAGGGTTTTCTCCAGGCTCTGGATATGCCGTCCAACCATGACTGCCGACATTCCGATGTCACTGGCCGCATCGGCAAAGCTGCCCGCCTCGACCACGGCGACGAAAACTTCCATTTGCCTGAGTTTGCTCATGACCATGCCTTGTGAAGGGAGGAAACGGAACGCTTGATTAAATACATCAGGTTAAAGGAGTAATAACCGGCAATGCGTTTATCACGAGAGCCGTTCTCCCTAGAGTCACATGATTAAAGGTGAACAACGAGGCTCCATCGATGCAAACCCTTCTGGACACGTCACTGAGTTCTTTTGCGCGGGCCGACCTCCTGCAAGGCTCCACGCCCATTCAGCGCGCCGAACGCCTCGAACACCTGCTGGGCTTGAAGCCACAGGGAATCGGCCTGTTTCTCAAACGCGACGATCATATGCTGATTGGCGGCGGCGGTAACAAACTGCGCAAACTCGAGTTCCACATCGGCGCAGCGCTGGCGGCCGGAGTCGACACGGTGATCACTGTGGGCGGCATTCAGTCCAACCATGCGCGCCTGACCGCCGCGGTGTGTGCTCGCCTGGGCCTTGCCTGTGGACTGATCCTGACCCGCGCGGTACCCAAAAACGATGTGGATTACGAACTCAACGGCAATGTTCTGCTCGACCAGTTGTTCGGCGCTCAGCTGCAGGTGCTTGCCGGGGGCAGCAACTCACTCGCCGTCGCCGAAACACGGGCCACGCAACTTCGGGATTCAGGGCGCAACGTGCTGGTGATTCCTACGGGTGGCTCAACGCCGCTGGGCAGTCTCGGGTATGCGCGCTGCGCAGCGGAGATCGCACAGCAAGAGACGGAACTCGGCCTCACCTTCAATCAGGTCGTGGTGCCCAACGGCAGCGCCGGCACCCACGCCGGGCTCGCGGCCGGCTTCCAGCTGCTGGGCCGAGGCACCTCGATCGTCAAGTCCTATTCGGTTTTGTCCGATCGAGACACGTCAGCGGCCAGAACCCGGCAATTGACCCAGGACGCACTGGCGCTGTTGGGCAGTAGCGCCGTCGTTCAAGCTGAAGAGATCGCCATCGACGGCAGTCAGTTGGGCGACGGTTACGGTCTGCCAACGCCAGCCATGCAGGAAGCAGTGCGCCTGATGGCTCGCGCCGAAGGCCTGTTGATCGACCCGGTGTACTCCGGCAAAGCGTTCGCTGGACTGTTGGCTGATCTCAGGCACGGACGTTACCGTTCTGGCGACAACGTGCTGTTCGTGATGACCGGCGGAACACCGGGTTTGTATGCCTATCGGGAGACCTTTCAGTCTTAGCGGTTAATCATCCCGCGTGAGCACTTCCAGCAATTCATAGAGTTTCAGACCCGTCCTACATCTATCAAATGTCCTTTGATATAGCGTCCGCATCGTTTTCAAAAGATGAAACAAGGACGCTCATGTCTCGCAAAACAGGCATACCCAGGATTCAAAACCCACCGTCCGGCGACGGGCACCACGTCACCAGCCGCTACATGAACGCCACCGAACTGGCAGAGCGGGAAGCCAGACAAAAAACATATGACGACATGTTGGCCCGACAACAGGTATATGAAGACCGTGTCATAAGGCAACCTCAGCAACATGACCAGCCCAGCTCCATGGGTTGCGTATTCGCCAAAAGCTGCAACCTCCCCGACGGCGTAATCAACCACGACAATCCAACCGGGTTTGTCCCGGTCGAGAAATTGGCCGACTACGGAAAATTCTCGCTTTTAGGTGGCAGTGAAAGGGATGAAGCAGGAAACATACCTCTCAAAAAAATCAGTGGTAGCGCATTACCTCGCTCATTCGGAACACTGATTTTGGGTGGCGTAGGAGCTGCTGGCTCCGGGGCGGCTGCAAGCGGTGCAGGGGTAGTGACGGCTGGTGTTGTTGCTGGCGCTTTGGCGGGAGTCGTTGCGTTGCTCTGGCCATCGACGCTCGGGGACAGTTCCCTGTATTCGGAAGAACAGCTCAAATCACTCAAAGAAGGTCGCACCCGAGTTCGCCTGCATATTGAACAACAGGCCGATGGCACCTTGAAGGCATACGGATACAACACTCAAAAGCGCAGCGACTGGGAAATGATTCCTGTCGTGCAGTTCGTAGCTCAAGGCTCTCAGCAAGTGGCTGACTTTGGTAACGGGGCAACGCTGATATGGACGCCAGCCGTAGATCCGTCGAGCACTTCGGGAATCCCGCCGCTAGAAGGAGCTCCACAAGCTCCGCAAATCTGGATTTATCCGCCTACACCAGCGGCTGACAACATCATTGTTAACCCGATCTACCCGCCTGAGTACAAGGACTTCATCCTTGTTTTCCCGGCTGATTCCGGTATCAATCCTCTCTATATTGTCTTGGCACTGGAGTTCGATGCAGCCAGTTACCATGGTAAAACGGATACACCAGTCAAAAGTAAGGGCCCCTCCAATGGACAAGAAGCATTGGAGAACTCAGTGCAGGTGAAACCTACGTCACCACGCAGAATCGGCGTCGATCCAGACACAAATGAGCTTGTTGTCTTTGACCGTACGGGAGGGGATGTCTACCACGGCCACGTCAGGCCATGGGATAAACTCCACCAAGATATGAAAAATGCTCTGATCAAAGCTAAGAAAGTAGACAACAAGGGCAATATTCTGGGAGTTAAAAAGTGAGCCTTCACTATCAAGATCCATCAATGAGCCATGATGAAGCGACGACGCTTCTTGCAAGCGGCGTGGATACGAACATTACTGCAGCATTGATTTCCATCGGTCTGAATGAAGCTGACAGCACCTGGGCTCAGAACACTTGCCTTAAATACCTCGCAAGTGAGACCGAATCAGTTGCAGCATCCGCCATCACGGCTCTTGGTCATCTCGCTCGCCGTCATGGCGAACTGGATAAGAAAACGGTGCTGGCGACACTCGAAAAGGTGAAAAACAAATTCCCTTCCCTTGAAGGAATTATTGCGGACACGCTTGACGATATTGACGCATTCACCTGATCCGCCGGGGACCTCGAACGCACGAACATTATGACGAGGGGGCTGCCCTCGTCATAAAGCTGGTTTCAACTCACGCATCAATCATCCCGCGTCAGCACTTCCAGCAACTCAATCTCGAAAATCAGGCTCGAATTCGGCGTGATCTTGCCCATGGTCCGTTCACCGTAGGCCAGATGCGCCGGCACCAACAACTTGCGCTTGCCGCCGACCTGCATGCCCATAATCCCTTGATCCCAACCCTTGATCACCCGCCCCGTGCCAATCACGCACTGGAAAGGTTTACCCCGGCTGTAGGAAGAATCGAATTCAGTCCCGTCTTCCAACCAGCCGCGGTATTGGGTGGTAATCAGCGCGCCTTTGACGGCGGCTTTGCCGTCGCCTGGCTCAAGGTCAATGATTTGCAACTCGTCGTTCATGATTCCTACTCGTTCACTGTCGCCCAGTGATTGGGGCGCGGACGGAGGTTTTCGCAGAAACCGGCGCGCAAGGCAATCCATGGAACCGAAAGACCGCCATCCGGCTCACATGAATAACGACTTCGTATTCAGGAAAGGATGCTCTGATGACCGACTCATCACCGCCGTATAGTTTCACCCCGCCCTACATCCTCAACCGAATTGCGACACGGCTGGTCTGAAGTGGGCGTCGACCTGACGCCGGAGGAACAATGAAAACCTTGCCAACACTGGACGATAACGCGGTGGTCTGCGTCTCCCGCCAGGGCGGCTTAGCGGCAATCCACACCTTGACCCGCCCCCGAGAGATCGAATTCGCCCAATGCAATGCCGACCAACGCACCCGCATTTGTTCGTTGCTCGAGGGTTGCCTGCTGATGACGAGTTCATCCGCCGGTCGTGGCGATCAGCGTTTCTATCAAATCGAAGTGCGCTACCGCAGCGGCGAACAGGACGAGCGGATGGTGATGAAGGTGCCTGAAGATCAGGCGCCAGGGGAATTGGTGCATTTGTGGGACAAAGGTGAACTGCTATAAGTTGGGCGCCCCTCGTAATAGGGGCTGATGATCGAGGGCCGTGTGAACTAACATAGGCACACCTCTCCCGATACGGCTGATACGCCACGATGGCGAAACCTGAATGAATGTGGACTGGACCAGCGCCGCCCTCGGCTCAGTGATGCTAGCCCTGATCGTCGCGTTGATCGGTCGCGAGCGCTCGCTGCAAAAGCAGCTGGCGGAGTATCGCGTGCTGATCACCAGCCTGACTGACGGACAAAATATCCATCAGGACGGTGACGCCGAACGCTTCAAGCGCAGCCAGTACTTCGCCCGTATCGGCACGTGGGACTGGGACGTCGACACCGACAAGCTCTACTGGTCGGACGCGATCTACGGCATGTTCGGCTTCAAGATCGACGAAGTAACGCCTTCCTACGCGCTGTTTTGCTCATGTGTTCACCCGGACGACCGGGCCAGGGTCCGGGCCGGGGAATTGCGTTGCCTGGCAACCGGCGACAACCATGACGAGGAATATCGGGTGGTCTGGCCCGACGGCACGATCCGCTGGCTTCGGGAAACCGGGAATGTGGTCAAGAACGACCACGATGCAACGATCAAGATGATGGGCGTGGTACGCGATATCACCGAGGAAAAAGCCTCCGCCAGCTACCTGCAACACTTGGCCCACTTCGACCCGCTGACCGGTCTGCCCAATCGTCTGGTGCTCGAGGAGCGTCTGTCCGAAGCACTGGAACAGGCGCGCATCAGCGCTACAAGGGTTGCGCTGGTGTTTGTCGACCTCAATGGTTTCAAGGCCATCAACGACCATTACGGCCATGCCGCCGGCGACCGGGTACTGATCACCACCGCCACCCGACTGAAGAAAATCCTGCGTTCAACCGATACCGTCGCCCGGATCGGTGGCGACGAGTTTGTAGTCATCCTTCAAGGCCTGCCCCAGGGCAACAGCCTGCAAGACGAAGCTCGCAGCATCTGCCAGAAAATCTTCGTCGAACTGTCACCACCGGTGACCATCGGTAATGATCAACGACACATCGGCACTAGCCTTGGGGTCGCGGTGTTCCCGGACCATGCGCCGAGCATGGACCGGTTGATTCATATTGCGGACCTGGCGATGTATGAGGCGAAGCGCAGTGGGAATAATCAGTATCGGTTGGGTGAACAATCGATGAGCCATAGCCGGGTTGATTGACCCGTTCAGTCCTTGCGCTGGCCGAAAGGAATGCCGTTGAAGGTGTGGGTGCAGCAATGGCAGTAAGGCGTCATGCGCTCGGCTGTCAGCTCAGGATTGACGATCCGCAAACGCCCCTGATCATCGACATACAAGCCGCTGAAGTAGCTCGAATCTCCCAATCGGACCTGCTCCTGCCTTTCGCTCTCATGCAGGGCCACCATCCAGAACACCGGTTCAGGCCGATCGAGGCGAGTAACTGCTTCGCTGAAAACCTCATCCCATTGCCTACCGACGCGGGACAACAGAAACCGGAACAACGGCGTGTAATCGAATCCGTGCCGGCGAGTTCCATGCATCGAACCCCGTGATGCATCGTTGTTGATTTCATTCTTGGTATTGCGCTGATGCCGGTAATGCCCGGTAATTTCGTTACGCCAGACACCCCAAGTGCGGGTATTGACCTTGCGGTAGAGGGGTTTCTTTTCCAACGGTAGCTCCTGACATCCAGTCAATGAAATCGCCGCCGAGCTTTACCGGAACCGCACGCGATTTCAATCAGCCTTCAATGGCTAAATATTGCTGGCGGTTTAACGCTCCACCGGAGTGATATCCACAATCGTTCCGTTGGTAATCATCACCATCATGTACTTGTCATTGATCTGCACCCACTGCGCCTGAGCCTTCGGGGCTTTCAGGCCTTTCTGCTTCCAGTTGGTCAAAGCTTTTTCGCTGCGCTGGTACACGTCCGGGGCGCGGTCACCGACCACTAACTTCCGGGTTTTGTTGACCCCGGGTTGAACGGTTTTTTGCTGTGGGTCATCCGCTTGAACGATTGGGCTGATACCGGCAATGCCTGCGACAACGGCGAGGCTGGCGATAAGGGTTTTGTTGTTCATCGGTGAACCTCCAGTAAATTCGTGGTACCCGATCTGGGACCGCAGTGACGCCCAATCATTCGAAAAAACGTCATCTAGGGACTGCCCGATGCCGCCGCTGCCGGGCACATCGCTGAGGCTCAATGCCGAAAATTCGAATCCAGGATCAAGCGAAGCGACCGGTAGCAGCCAAGTCCGCTGATTTCAGCTAACATCCCGCGCCCCATCCCGCACGCTGATAAGGACATCACATGGCAGCTTCCAGCGCCGTTATTCTGGTCATTCTGGCTATTTTCATTCTCTATGCCATTGGCGTCTTCAACGCCTTGGTCGCCCGCCGCAACCAATTCAAGAATGCCTTCGCCCAAGTGGAAGTTCAGCTCAAGCGTCGCTACGATCTGATCCCCAACTTGGTGGAAACCGCCAAGGGCTATCTGGCCCACGAGCGCGGCACCCTTGAAGCCGTCATCGCCGCGCGCAACACCGCACTGGCCGGACTCCAGGCCGCCCAGGCAGAACCGGGTGATGCGGGCAGCATCGCGCAACTTAGCCTGGCGGATGGTGCGCTCAATAGCGCCATGGGGCGCCTGAACGTAACGATGGAGGCTTATCCCGATCTCAAGGGCTCGCAGAACATGCAGCAGCTCAGTGAAGAGTTGAGCAGCACCGAAAACAAGGTGGCGTTCGCCCGTCAGGCGTTCAACGATGCGGTGATGGCCTACAACACGCTCAAGCAGAGCTTCCCGGCTGTGCTGCTGGCCGCCACCTTCGGCCATGGCGCCGACGCCAGCCTGCTGGAATTTGCCGACAGCGCGGTGATTCAGGACGCTCCGAAAGTTTCTTTTTGACGCCCCTTATCCACGGACGGCCCCATGAATTTCTTTGAACAACAGCGCCAGGCCAAGCGCCGCACCGTGCTGCTCGTAATATTGATGACCCTGGCCGTGTTCAGCCTGATCGCCATCACCTGCCTGGCATTGACCCTACCAATGGAAGAAGTCCCCTACGTCCTGCGGCAATACCTGACCCTGGACTTGCGGCTCGTCACGGTGGTTTCGGCGGTCGTATTGGGCATTGTGCTGCTGGGCAGTGTGGCGAAATATTCCGAGCTCGCCACAGGCGGTAAAGTGGTCGCCCGGCGCCTCGGGGGCCGCTTGATCAACCACAGTGCAAGCACCCTGGAAGAACAGCGCCTGCTCAACGTGGTTGAAGAAATGGCGCTCGCCTCGGGCACCGTTGTGCCGTCGGTGTACCTGCTGCCGGAGCCCGGCATCAACGCCTTCGTCGCCGGTTTCACGCCTCAGGATGCCGTCATCGGCGTCACGCAGGGGGCGATCTCGCTGCTCTCGCGTGATGAGTTGCAAGGCGTGATCGCCCACGAATTCAGCCACATCTACAACGGCGATATGCGCCTCAATACCCGACTGATCGCCATCGTCCACGGGATTCTGGTGCTGGGCCTGACGGGCGGTTACATTTTGCGCAAGCTGGAAGACGTCGACAAAGTGGCGCCCCGCCGCTTGATAATGGTGCCTTTCGTCGTGGGCATGGTGCTGTGTGTGGTCGGGTTTGCCGGAAGCTTTTTTGGCAATCTGATCAAGGCATCCGTAAGCCGACAACGAGAATTCCTGGCCGATGCGACTGCGGTGCAGTTCACCCGAAACCCGCAAAGCATTAGCGGCGCGTTGAAAAAGATCGGCGGGTATGAACAGGGGTCGAACATCAAGGCGACCCGTGCCGCCGAATTCAGTCACTTGTACTTTGGCGCCGGCGTGTCGACGGCGATAGGTGGCATGTTGGCCACCCACCCTGAACTGAGTGAGCGCATCCGGCGCATTGATGCGCATTGGGACGGCAGCTTCCCGACAATCGAAGCACCGGCGCTGGCTGCGATGGACGTCGCAACGGTGTTGCCGCTGTCTGACGCCTTCAGTGATTTGCCCGCTGCCGCCACAGCGGTGCTCTACGACGTCCGCGCAGTGCAGGAATCGATCGCGATGATCGGCTCCCCACAGCCCGAGCACATCACCGAGGCTCGCCGGTTGCTGGAAGATATTCCGCAGGCGCTCAAACTCGCGGCTCGCAGTACCGACGGCGCCGAGGCGTTGCTCTATGGCCTGGTGTTATCGCCTTCCACGCCAGTGCTGGCGATGCAGCTCGAGACGCTGCAGCCACAGGTCGACAGCACGGTGTTCAATACCTTGGACCTGTTGCGCGAATCGCTCTCGACCCTAAACCCAGGATTGCGTTTGCCGCTGCTGGATCTGGCGATACCGAGCCTCAAGCAGCTCGGCAAAAAAACCTTTGCGGCGGTGAAACGTAACTTGAACCTGCTGATTGAAGCCGACCACGACATCGATTTGCTGGAGTGGACCCTTCTGCGTATCGTCGAGCGCAATGTTGATGGCGCGCCCGCCGTTCAATTCAAGTTCGGTTTGTTCCAGTGCGCCGATGAACTCACCGTACTGCTGGGTACCCTGGCCAACGCGGGCCAGCCAGACCCTAAAAACGCTTTAGCAGCCCTTGAATACGCTTGGGAAGGCCTGCCGTTCGAACGCGGGCACGAACTGCCGAGCGAACTGGAAAACCTCGAAGCGGCACTCAAGCGACTGCGTCACCTGATGCCTGAGGAAAAGCCCGCCCTGCTCAACGCCTTGGTTCGCTGCGTGGAGCATGACGGCAAGGTCACCGTGGCGGAAGCGCAATTGATGCGGGCGATCGCAGACCTGCTGGACTGCCCCATGCCGCCTGTGCTGTTTGCGCAACACGAAATCGCACCAACGACTACAGCTTGAGCCTCACGCCTGCGCACTCGTATTGATCCGTTTCACACATCAATGCATGCCAACAATGCAATTAACATATCGATCCCCCTGCTCCACTATCCGCCCCAATAAGAACCGTGCGCCGCGTCCAGGCGGTGCACGTCATAAAAGCGGTGGAGTACACGTCTATGACAGCATCAACCCAACGGCCCGCGACTTCCGGTCGCTCCCGGGCCAGTGCGATTTTCCGGGTCACCTCGGGCAACTTCCTCGAACAATTCGACTTCTTCCTGTTCGGCTTTTACGCCACGCAGATCGCTGCCGTGTTCTTCCCGGCCAGCAGTGAGTTCGCCTCGCTGATGATGACCTTCGCGGTGTTCGGCGCAGGCTTTCTGATGCGACCGTTGGGCGCCGTGGTACTGGGCGCCTACATCGATGATGTGGGTCGGCGCAAAGGGTTGATCGTCACTTTGTCGATCATGGCCAGCGGCACGATTTTGATCGTGCTGGTGCCGGGCTATGAAACCATCGGGTTGTTCGCCCCGGCCATCGTGTTGATCGGCCGCTTGCTGCAAGGCTTCTCGGCTGGCGCAGAAATGGGTGGCGTCTCGGTGTACCTCTCGGAGATCGCCACGCCCGGCAACAAAGGCTTCTTCACCAGTTGGCAGTCGGCCAGCCAGCAAGTGGCGATCATTGTCGCGGCGGCGTTGGGCTATGGCCTGAACCAATGGATGGCGCCAGCGATGATTGCCGACTGGGGCTGGCGAATTCCGTTTTTCGTCGGTTGCATGATCGTGCCGTTCATTTTTTTCCTGCGCCGCAACCTTGAGGAAACCGAAGCGTTCGCCGCCCGAAAACACCGCCCGAGCATGGGCGATGTATTTCGCACATTGGCGCAGAACTGGGTGATCGTGTTCGCCGGGATGATGATGGTTGCCCTGACCACCACCGCGTTTTACCTGATCACCGTGTACGCACCGACCTTCGGCAAGACCGTGCTGCACCTGAGCACGTCTGATGCGCTGCTGGTGACCTTGCTGGTGGGCGTTTCGAACTTCTTCTGGCTGCCGATGGGTGGCGCGCTGTCCGACCGCATCGGCCGTCGTCCGGTGCTGATTGCCATGGCCCTGCTGACCTTGGCCACGGCGTATCCGGCACTGACCTATCTGGTGCAGGCGCCAAGCTTCATCAACATGCTGTTGGTGCTGCTGTGGTTGTCGTTCATTTACGGTTTGTACAACGGCGCGATGATTGCCGCGCTGACGGAAATCATGCCGGTCGAAGTTCGGGTTGCCGGTTTTTCCCTGGCTTATAGCCTGGCCACGGCGGTATTCGGTGGTTTCACCCCGGCGATATCGACCTTCCTCATCCAGTACACCGGCGACAAGGCTGCGCCCGGTTACTGGATGAGTTTTGCCGCGCTCTGTGCCCTGTGCGCGACGCTGTATCTCTATCGCCGTTCGACCGGTCGCCTGCAATCGGCGATGTCCTGAAGCCTTCCAGAGCACATGACCATGAAGAAGCTATTCAATTTTGCTGCCCTGACGTTGCTGGTCAGCCTGGGGCTGAGCACCGTCACCCAGGCCGAAGAGATCCGTGTGATGACCTCCGGCGGTTTCACCGCAGCCTACAAAATCCTCGGCCCGAAATTCGCCGCCTCCACGGGTAACACACTGGACACCGCCCTTGGCCCTTCGATGGGCAAGGCGCCGGAAGCGATCCCCAATCGCCTGGCTCGCGGTGAAAAGGCCGACGTGGTGATCATGGTCGGCTACGCCCTCGATGACCTGATCAAGCAAGGCAAAGTCGATCCCGCCTCACGGGTCGAGCTGGCGGACTCGCGGATCGGCCTGGTGGTACGTGAAGGCGCGCCGAAACCGGACATCAGCTCTGTCGACGGCCTGAAAAAGACCTTGCTCGACGCGAAGTCCGTGGCCTATTCCGACAGCGCCAGTGGCGTATACATCGAGGAGCAATTGTTCAAACGGCTGGGCATTGAAGACCAGCTCAAACCCAAGTCGACGATGGTCCCGAAAATCCCGGTGGGTTCGGTGGTTGCCACCGGTGACTATCAACTGGGCTTTCAGCAGGTCAGCGAGTTGCTGCCAGTGCCGGGGGTGAGTTTTGTGGCGAAGATTCCGGAATCGGTGCAGTCGGTCACGCGTTTCGCCGCCGGCATTCCGGTGGGGGCGCAACACCCGGCGCAAGCCAAGGCATTGCTGGAATACCTGGCCTCCACCGCCGCTCAACCGGATGTGAAAGCCACCGGGCTGGACTCAGTCAGCCGCTGACCTGGACTTTCATTTCCACCACCAGCCGTTCCAGTTCCAGTGCCGCCGGGGTCAAGGTGCGACCCCGGCGCTTGATCAAACCGACACTGCGCATCACCTGCGGATCGGTCAGCGGCACCCGTGTCAGGATCGGGTGATCCGCCGCCGGCATCGCCATCAACGGCACCGCTGCCACGCCCAACCCCGCTTCGACCAAACCAATCATCGTCGTCACATGCCGGGTTTCGCAGATGCTCGACCGCTGCGGCACAATGCCCGTGAGCGCCTGATCCAGCAGAAAGCGATTGCCGGACGTTTTGTCCAGCGAGATGTAGTCCTGCTGATAAAACTCATCCCACGTCACGCTGGCGCGTGCGGCCAACGGATGATCGCGCCGGCACGCCACCACATAACCTTCCTGTACCAGCGGCTCGAACTCCACTTCCGCCTCCAGGGTGCCCATGAAACTCAGGCCGAAATCCGCCTCGCCGTTGACCACCGCACTCAGCACTTCGTGGGCGCTGGAATCGAGCACCTTGACCTTGATCCGTGGAAACTGCCGGTGGTAGTGGGCGATCACTCGCGGCATGAAGTAGTAAGCCGCTGAAGGCACGCAGGCGACGGTGACGTGACCGAGGCGGGTCGAGGCGACTTCGCTGATGCCCAGTAGCGCCACGTCCAGGTCGTCCAACAGACGCTCGACACTCGGCATAAAACCGCGTCCGGCCTGGGTCAGGCTGACCTTGCGCGTGGTGCGCTCGAACAACCTCACACCGAGGGCGTCTTCGAGCTTTTCAATGCGCCGGCTCAGCGCCGGTTGGGAGATGCGCACCGTGTCGGCGGCCTTGCGAAAGCTGCCCTGCTCCACCACGGCGCGAAAGGCTTGCAAGTCATTAAGGTCGAAGTTGATGGCCATGATGCGCACTCGGGAAGCGGGACAGATTGATCAGCCTATCGCATAAATGTAACTAATTAATGCAACATGTAACTATATTTTCGTCGCCCTTCAGGCCGCCTTCGCGAGCAAGCCCGCTCCCACATTTGTTTGTGGCGTGCAGAGATACTGTGTCCACCACAGATCTATTGTGGGAGCGGGCTTGCTCGCGATAGCGGTGGGTCAGGCAACATCGTTGTATGTTCATGGCTGACGCATGAAGCATCACCCTTTATCCTTGTCCCCCCGCCGTACCGAGTGAATGGAGTTTTTGTCATGCCCCATGAAGGCAACCTGTTGCAAGCCGCTGTCGTGTTTCTGTTCGCGGCGGTGCTCACCGTTCCCTTGGCCAAGCGCCTGCAATTGGGGGCGGTACTGGGTTATCTGTTTGCAGGGGTGATCATCGGGCCGTCGGTGCTGGGCCTGATTGGCAATCCGCAAAGCGTCAGCCACATTTCCGAACTCGGGGTGGTGTTGCTGCTGTTCATCATTGGTCTTGAACTGTCGCCGCGACGTTTGTGGGTGATGCGCAGATCGGTGTTCGGCGTCGGCCTGGCGCAAGTGCTGCTGACGGGCTCGGTGATTGGTGTGCTGGCGTTGTTCGTGTTCGGCCAACCGTTGAACAGCGCGATCGTGCTGGGCTTGGGCCTGGCGCTGTCGTCCACGGCGTTCGGTCTGCAAAGCCTGGCCGAGCGCAAGGAACTGACCAGTCCCCACGGGCGCTTGGCATTCGCGATTCTGCTGTTCCAGGACATCGCCGCTATCCCGTTGATCGCCATGGTGCCGTTGCTGGCGGGCGGCGATCACACCAGCAGCGCTGGGGAAGGCCTCAATCACGGCTTGCGCGTGCTGGGCAGCATCGCGGTGATGGTGATCGGTGGGCGATACCTGTTGCGGCCGGTGTTCCGGGTGGTGGCCAAGACCGGTTTGCCGGAAGTCTCCACGGCCACCGCGTTGCTGGTGGTGATGGGCACGGCGTGGCTGATGGATCTGGTCGGCGTGTCGATGGCGCTGGGGGCGTTCCTCGCCGGGTTGCTGCTGGCAGACTCCGAATACCGCCACGAACTGGAAGCGCAAATCGAGCCATTCAAGGGATTGTTGCTGGGGCTGTTTTTCATCAGTGTCGGCATGGGCGCCAACCTGAGCCTGCTCCTGAGCGCGCCGATCACGGTGCTGGGCCTGACCCTGTTGCTGATCGCAATCAAACTGCCGCTGCTGTTTGTTGTCGGTCGGCTGGCGGGTGGTCTGGGCAAGGTCAGTGCGATTCGCCTCGGCATCGTGCTTGCGGCCGGTGGTGAATTTGCGTTTGTGGTGTTCAAGATCGGCCGCGACCAGGGCCTGTTCGAACCAAACCTGTACGACTTGCTGGTGCTGACCATCACCTTGTCCATGGCGGTGACGCCACTGCTGTTGCTGGTGTGCGCGCGACTGGTCAGGCCAAAGGTTCAACCGGTGGTGGTGCCGGAGAAATTCCGCGAGATCGATACCGACACGCCACGCGTGGTGATCGCCGGCATGGGCCGCATGGGGCAGATCGTTGCGCGGATTTTGCGCGCGCAGAACATCAAGTTCGTCGCCCTCGACACCTCGGTGGAAACCATCGAACTGTCGCGCAGCTTCGGCGGTGTGCCCGTGTTCTACGGCGACCCGATGCGCCCGGAGATCCTCAGTGCGGCCAAAGTCGAGCAGGCGGAATACTTTGTCATCGCCACCGACGACCCGGACACCAACATCAAGACTGCCGAACTGGTGCATAAACTCTACCCGCACATCAAAATCATCGCCCGGGCGCGTAACCGTCAGCATGTGCATCGCTTGGTGGACCTTGGCGCCGAGGCCATTCGGGAAACCTATTACTCGAGTCTGGAAATGAGCCGGCGCACGCTGGTCGGCCTGGGGCTGACCCAGGCCCAGGCCGATGCGCGGATCAAACGCTTCAAGCATCACGACGAACAGGTGCTGGAGGCCCAGCATGCGGTTTATGACGATGCGGCGAAGGTCTTGCAGACGGCGCAGGAAGCCCGGGCGGAACTGGCGAGATTGTTTGAGTCGGATCAGTTGGAAGAACAATCAGGCAAGGCATAACTGATCGCCCCCACGCTCCCCCACAGCCGATCGTTCCCACGCTCTGCGTGGGAATGCCGCCCGGGACGCTCCGCGTCCCTTCGCAAGTCGTGACGCAGAGCGTCACAGGATGCATTCCCACGCAGAGTGGGAACGATCGACATAAGGAATCCACAATGGCTGCTGACCAACCCGCCCCCGCCCTGAAAGAAATCTTCAACGCCGACCGCCTCAAGCACATCGCCACCGAAATGACCGCCGTCTACCCCGCGTTCAACGCCAAGGCCTTCCTGAAACTGGCCAACGACGGGCTAGGCGAATTATCCATCATGCAGCGCATGGCCCGGGTCAGCGAGTGCCTGCACACCGTCCTGCCGTTGAACTATGAGGAAACGCTTGAACTGCTACGCGCCCTCGCCCCGCGGCTGAACAGCGGCTTCGTCAGCATCTCATTACCGCACTACGTCGCGACCTACGGCGAACATGCCTTCGAGCAGTCCATGGACGCCCTCAAGTACTTCACTGCGTTCGGCTCTTCGGAATTTGCGATCCGCTATTTCTTGCGCAGCGACATCGAACGCTCCCTGGCGGTCATGCATGAGTGGTCCCTGGACCAAAACGAACACGTCCGCCGCCTGGCCAGCGAAGGCAGCCGACCGCGCCTGCCATGGTCGTTTCGACTGGAACAGATTCAGGCTGACCCAACATTGGCGGCGGAAATCCTCGACAACCTCAAGGCCGACGACAGCCTCTACGTGCGCAAGTCCGTGGCGAACCATCTCAACGACATCACCAAGGATCATCCCGAATGGGTGCTGGACCTGATCGAAGGCTGGTCGCTGGACAACAAACACACGGCATGGATCGCCAAACACGCCCTGCGCAGCCTGATCAAACAAGGCAATCAACGCGCGTTGGCGATCATTGGCGCGGGCTGCAAGCCTGAGGTCGAGATCATCGATGTGAAGGTGGTACCGGAGGTGATTCGCCTGGGTGAAAAAATCACCCTGTCCTTCGCCGTGAGATCCACGGTCCAGGACAGTCAGCGACTGGTGATCGACTACGCAATCGATTACGTAAAAGCCAGCGGCAGCACGTCAGCGAAGGTATTCAAGCTCAAGGCGCTGACGCTTCCCGGCAAGGCGACCGAATCCATCGTCCGGGGTCAGCACATCAAGGAACTCACCACCCGCCGGCATTACGCGGGTCATCACGCCGTGCACATTCTGGTGAACGGCGAGCGCCTGGCCAGCACCGGGTTCGAGATTACCGCTGACGCTGATTGACCGTATTAGCGGATCGACCGGGCAGCATGCGCGTCAGGGTGTTGTCACGGACCCAATAGTGATGGAACAACCCCGCCGCCGCGTGCAAGCCGATCAGCCAGTAACCGGCGCTGCCGAGCAATTCGTGCCAATGCTTGAACTGCTTCGCCAGGTCTGGATCGACCGCCACCAGCGAAGGCAGGAAGAACTCGAAATAAGGCATCGGCTTGCCACCTGCCGACAGCATCAGCCAGGCCAATAATGGCGTGGCAATCATCAGCCCATACAATGCCAGGTGCATCAGGTGCGAAACGCCTGTCTGCCACACGGGTAACGCCGGCGTGATGGGCGGACGCGGGGCGAGCCGCCCGAGCAAGCGCACCCAGACCAACACAAAAATGCTGAACCCGAACAAGCCGTGCAGCCCCAGGAACAGGCTCTTCAACGCATGCCCGCGGGGCAACAGCCCTTTGATTTCGATGCAGGCATACACGCCAACAAACAGCGCAAGCATCAGCCAGTGCAAAGTGATCGAGAGTTTTCCATACCGGTGAGCGAGTGCATCGCGGGTCATAACAAGCCTCGTGAATATCATTGTGACTGGCGACTCATTCGCGCAGCCCGGGGCGACACCCTGCCCGCCCAGTCTTAAGACAATCTGAAGACAGGCCCGACCGATCTTTTGGCCTCCTTCAGGTTTCGTTAAGAAATGCCTCCGATACTCCTTCCACACTGACCTGGGGAGGCGTTTTCCAATGCCCGATTTCAACTGGAACATCCCTCTGCCCCTGCATTTCGGCCAAGCCGAAACCCCGCAGATGAGTTTGGCCAGAGCCCTGCCGGACGAGCCCCTGCGCCCCGTCTTCGAAGCCTTTATCCAGCAACGCTTCCGTAAGGCCCACGGTGCCGACATCCGTCATTTCATGCCGGAGCTGTTCGGCATGAACAACGCGTCAGGTGAACTGTGTGCAGTGGCCGGCGTGCGTCTGGCGAATAGCGAACCACTGTTTCTGGAACGTTACCTGGACGAACCGATCGATCCGCTGATCAGTGTCGCGGCCGATTGTGCAGTAGACCGCGCGGGTATCGTCGAGGTGGGCAACCTGGCCGCCACCGACACCGGCAGTGCGCGAATGAGCATCATCGCCATCACTTACCTGCTGGCCATGGGCGGCCTGGAATGGGTGACGTTCACCGGCAACATCGGCCTGGTGAACAGCTTCCATCGTCTGGGCTTGAAACCCGTGACCTTGTGCGCCGCCGATCCTGCGCGGCTGGGCGACGACCGCCATAGCTGGGGCAGTTACTACGAGAGCAAGCCCTGGGTACACGTTGGCAACATCCGCGCCGGCTTCATCCATTTGCGCAATATCGGGATGTTCAATCGCCTGGGGCTGCCATCGTCCATCGAGGAATCCAGCCATGTCGCCTGAAATGGAACGTTTCAAGCAGACCCTGCGCAGCCATGCCGAACGTAAGTCCAATGCCATCGCCCTGTGGGGCGATCACCTGAAACTGGACTACGCCACGCTGTACGCAGAAGTGATGTATCGCCAGCAGCGTCTGCGCGATGAAAGCGTCAAGGTGGTTGCACTGGCGCTGGACAATGGCGTCGAAGCCATGCTCTGGGACCTGGCCGTGCTGTTTGAAGGTCTGACCTGCCTGACGTTGCCACCTTTTTTCAGCCCGGCTCAACGTAAACATTGCCTGAAGCAAAGCCAGGCCGCCCTGGTGATTGCCGAGCCAGCACTGGAAGGCGAATTGCAAACGGCCGGTTATGAGAAAGCCGGCGAGTTCTGGCGCCGTACCTTCAGCGGCCCAAGTCGGATGCCCGAAGGTACCGCCAAACTGACCTTTACCTCGGGCACCACCGGCACCCCCAAAGGCGTGTGCCTGAGCGCCGAAAGCATTCTGCGGGTCGCCCGCGAACTGGATCAGGCCAGCAAGCCCACCGATCCACAGCACCACCTCGCACTTTTGCCACTGGCGATCCTGCTGGAAAATATCGGCTGCTATGCGGCGCTGTACGCCGGCGCAACGCTGAGCCTGCCCAGTCAGAAAACCCTGGGTATTGAGGGTGCCAGCAGTGTGGATGTGCCGCGACTGCTCGGATGCCTGGCCACCCGTGCCCCCGAGAGTTTGATCCTGGTGCCGCAGTTGCTGTTGATGCTGGTCAGCGCCGCCGAGCAAAAAGCCTTCAGCCCCCACGCGTTGCGTTTTGCCGCGGTGGGTGGCGCACGGGTTAGTGAAGAATTACTGCTCCGTGCGCAACGGATCGGCCTACCGGTTTACGAAGGCTACGGACTGTCCGAGTGCGCGTCGGTGGTGTGCCTCAATCGGCCAGAAGCGCGCCGCCCTGGCAGTGTCGGACGGCCCCTGCCCCACGTGGACATTCGCCTGGCCGACGACGGCGAAGTGCTGATCAAAGGATCGACCTTGCTCGGTTATCTCGGCGAGGCGCCGCACACCGATGAATGGTGGCCCAGCGGCGATCTTGGCGAGTTCGACCCCGAAGGTTTTCTCTACCTCAAGGGGCGCAAGAAACATCAATTCGTCACCAGTTACGGCCGCAATGTGAACCCGGAATGGGTCGAGGCCGAATTGACCCAACGCCGTCATATCGCCCAGGCCTTTGTCTACGGCGAAGCCATGCCGAGCAACCACGCGCTGCTCTGGCCCCATCGCCCCGATTGCACCGACGCAGAACTGGCCGCCGCCGTGGCCCAAGCCAACGAAGCCTTGCCCGATTACGCCCAGGTCCATCTGTGGACACGCCTGGATCAACCATTCACATCCGACAACGGTCTGCTGACCGCCAATGGCCGACCACGCCGGGACGCCATCGTCGAGCGTTACCGCTCGCAACTGACTGAAGCTGTCTTTTCAGAGGAATCTGCGTCATGAGCTTTTTCGACACATTGCAAGAAGCCACCCAGCAAGAACGCCACGAGCTGTTCAATCTGCCCATCATTCGCGACGCCCTCGAGGGCAAGGTCAGCCTGGAAAGTTACCGGGCCTTCCTGGCGCAAGCCTATTACCACGTGCGCCATACCGTACCGCTGATGATGGCGTGCGGTGCCCGTTTGCCGTCGCGCCTGGAATGGCTGCGTAAAGCGGTGTGCGAGTACATCGAGGACGAATACGGCCACGAACAATGGGTCCTCGACGACATCCAAGCCTGCGGCGGCGACAAAGAGGCCGTGCGCGACGGTCGTCCGTCCTTGTCGATCGAATTGATGGTCAGCTTCCTCTACGACCTGATTGCCCGGGGCAACCCGGTCGGCCTGTTCGGCATGGTCAACGTGCTTGAAGGCACCAGCATCGCCCTGGCCACTCATGCCGCCGACAGCATTCGCGAACGCCTGGACCTGCCGCAAAGCGCTTTCAGTTACCTCAGCTCCCATGGTTCGCTGGATATCGAGCACATGCACACCTATCGCCGACTGATGAACACCCTCGATGATCCGGCCGACCAGGCGGCTGTGATTCACGCCTCCAAGGTGGTGTACACGCTTTACACCGACATGTTCCGCGGTTTGCCACGCGATGGGGAGAACCTGCATGCGCCTGTCTGAGGCTCGCGTGGTACTGACCGGCGCCAGCGGCGGTATCGGGTTGGCGATTACTACCGCCCTGTGCGCCAGTGGCGCCCGGGTATTGGCCGTGGCTCGGCATCGGGAACCGTTGGCGCCTTTGCTCGAACGCTATCCGCAGCAGTTGTGCTGGATCGGCGCCGACCTGACGTTCCTCGCCGACCGCCGCAAAGTACTGGCCGCCGCCGAAGCCATCGGCGGCATCAACCTGCTGATCAACGCCGCCGGGGTCAATCACTTCGCCATGCTCGAGCAGCTCGATGACAGCGACATCAACGCCATGCTGGCAGTGAACATCAGCGCGCCGATCTGCCTGACCAAGCTATTACTGCCGCTGCTCAAGCAAGCTGAAAGCGCGATGGTGGTGAACGTCGGTTCGACCTACGGCTCCATCGGCTACCCCGGTTACGCCAGCTATTGCGCCACCAAGTTTGCCCTGCGGGGTTTTTCCGAAGCCCTGCGCCGGGAACTGGCCGACACCCGGGTCGGCGTTTTATACGTCGCGCCACGGGCCACCCGCACCAGCATGAACAGCCCGGCGGCACAGGCCTTGAATGACGCGCTCAAATCCAGTGTCGACGATCCTCAAAAAGTAGCCTCGGCGGTGATCCACGCGATTGCCGGAGACCACCGTGATTTGTACCTGGGTTGGCCGGAACGCTTTTTCGTGCGCCTGAACAGCCTGTTGCCAAACCTGGTGGATCGCGGCCTGCGCAAGCAGTTGCCACTGATCCGTCGCCTGAGTCAGAAGCCTGATAACGAGAATCTCAAGCCATGAAAAAACTCTTTGCTTGCTTGCTGTTGGGCGCCTTGAGCCACAGCGCCTGGGCGCTGGACGCCGCCGATCAACAACGTCTCAATGGCATCCAGCAAAGCTGGGCTCATATTCAATACGAACTGCCGGCCGAGCAGCGCACCGCCGCATTCGAAAAACTCGCCGGCCAGGCGTCGGCGTTCACTCACGAACGCCAATCGGTGGCCGAAGCCTGGATCTGGTCCGGAATCGTCACCAGCAGTTGGGCCGGTGCCCAGGGCGGGCTCGGTGCGCTGAGCAAGGTCAAGGACGCGAAAGTCGACCTGGAGAAAGCCCTGGCCCTGGACCCAAAAGCCCTGCAAGGCTCGGCCTACACCAGCCTCGGCGCACTGTACGACCGCGTACCGGGCTGGCCCATCGGTTTCGGCGACGCCGACAAGGCCGAACAGTTGCTCAAGCAGGCCTTGCAACTGAACCCGAACGGCATCGATAGTCTGTACTTCTGGGGCGATCACCTCTACCGTCAAAAACGCTACAGCGAAGCCCGGGGCGCCCTGCAAAAAGCCCTGCAAGCGGAGCCAAGGCCAGGCCGGGAAACCGCCGACGCCGGGCGGCGCAAAGAGATCGAAGCATTGCTGGCGGACGTGAACAAGAAACTCAACTGACAGGAGTCCGTGTGCGCTTATTACTGGTTGAAGATGACGTGGCCCTGGGCGAAGGCATCCATCAGGCCCTGGGCCGCGAAGGTTACACAGTCGACTGGTTGCAGGACGGCATCAGCGCCTTGCATTCGCTGCTCAGTGAATCCTTCGACCTGGCAGTGCTCGACCTCGGCCTGCCGCGCATGGACGGGCTGGAAGTGTTGCGCCGTCTGCGTGACAGCGGCTCCAACCTGCCCGTGCTGATCCTCACCGCGCGGGACGCCACCGAAGACCGTATCGAAGGGCTGGATGCCGGCGCCGACGACTACCTGATCAAGCCCTTTGACCTGGCCGAACTCAAGGCGCGCCTGCGGGCCTTGCTGCGGCGCAGTGCCGGCCGCGCGCAGATGCTCATCGAACACGCTGGCATCAGCCTCAACCCTGGCACCCAGCAAGTCAGTTATTTGGGCGAACCGGTCGCGCTGACGCCCAAGGAATATCAACTGCTCCACGAATTACTCTCGCCGCCGGGCCGGGTCATGACCCGCGATCACTTGATGCAGTTGCTTTACGGCTGGAACGAAGAAGCCGAAAGCAACACCCTGGAAGTGCACATTCATCATCTGCGCAAGAAATTTTCCACCGATCTGATCCGTACCATTCGCGGTGTCGGTTATCTGGTGGAGGAGCGTCGATGACGTCCATTCGGCACCGTACCCTGACGCTGATCATCGGCCTGATGCTCGCGGGTCTGGCGGTGATCAGCGTGTTCAACTGGCACGACAGCAACCACGAAATTGCCGAAGTCTATGACGCTCAACTGGCGCAGAACGCCCGGCTGCTGCAGGGTGTGATGCGCATGCCGCTGGCCAGCAAGGAACACGCCGAGCTGTATCAGGCATTCAACAGGGCCTTGGGCGAAGCGGCGCCAGGAAGCGATGGCCATCCTTATGAAAGCAAGATTGCCTTTCAGGTCTGGAATCGTAAGGGCGAAGTGCTGGTGCACACCGCCAGCGCGCCCTCCTTCACCACGCCCCCGTCGACACCCGGCTTCAGCGATGTGGTCGATCTGAATAACAACCACTGGCGCGCGTTCATGCTGGAAGACAAACCAACTGATGTGCGGATCTGGGTGGGCGAACGCGGCGATGTGCGGTCGGAGCTGGTGGACCGGATCCTGCGCCATACCCTGTGGCCCAATGTGCTGGGCAGCCTGATTCTGGTGGCGATGGTCTGGCTGGCCATTGGTTGGGGCCTCAAGCCCCTGGCCGATATGGCGGCGACGCTGCGCGCACGGCACAGCGGTTCTCTGGAACCGCTGCAACTGACCCCGCTGCCCAACGAGCTCGAACCGATGCAAGCGGCGCTCAATCGCATGCTCGCGCAGATTCAGGAAGTGCTCGGCCGCGAGCGGCGCTTTATCGCCGACGCCGCCCATGAAATGCGCACGCCCCTGGCGGTGTTGCGGGTGCATGCGCAAAACCTGTTGGAGGCCGGCACCGAACAAGAGCGCAGGGAATCCCTGGCGTTTCTGATTTCGGGCGTGGACCGAACCAGCCGTTTGGTCAACCAATTGCTGACCATGGCTCGCCTTGAACCCACAGCCGTAACGCCGGTGCCGCACACCATCGACCTGACTCAAACGGTGCGCGACAGCCTGGTTCAGCTCACGCCCTGGTTACTGAGCAAGAACCTTGAACTGGCCTTCGACGTCACTGACCGGCCCCTGAAAGTAATCGCTGACGCCGCCGCCATCGACATCGCCCTGAATAACCTGATCAGCAACGCGGCAAATTTCTCCCCCGCGCACGGCGTCATCACCGTGCAGCTGGATCAGGCTGACGGGTTTTATTTATTGAGTGTCGAAGATCAGGGGCCGGGCATCGACGAAGCGGAACGCGGCCGGTTGTTCGAACGTTTTTACAGCCGAGGGAACGTCCAGGGGGCGGGATTGGGTCTGACAATCGTCAACACCATTGCAACTCGGCTGGGTGGACGAATTACCCTGGTCAACCGGCCGGAGGGCGGGTTGCGGGCAACGCTGTCGATTCCGGACGGCCAGTCCCGCACGCCTTTACAGCGCACCACGCGCGAGTTGCCGCCGAATGCTTGAGTGATCACAAGCAGGGTTTTATGGCAATGCCGCCGAGCGAAGCATCCTCGCCTGAATGCGGTGAGCCATAGGACGCCTTCGTGGGCAAGTCGGATAACGCTCCTTGTCGTCATCCAATAGAATGGACGACAAACGCTATCCCAGCAGCAACCCCTGCTCGGCCTCACACAACCCCACCACGTAATCCCACAACACCCGCAACCGCACCGACTTGTGCAGCTCACGCCGCGTGCTGATCCAGTAGCTGCGCTGAATACTCTCGTCCGGCAGCAACGGCACCAGACCAGGATCGGCGCTGGCCATGTAACACGGCAGCACGGCGATCCCCAACCCGGAACGCGCGGCCTGTTGTTGCGCGATGACGCTGGTGCTGTGAAACACAACCTGCGGATTGCGGCAGAAGCTGTTGAGGAACATCAGTTCCTGGCTGAACAGCAAGTCATCGACGTAGCCGATCCAGGCGTGACGAGCGAGGTCTTCGCGGCTGCGCAGCGGTGGCGAACGATCCAGATACGCCTGGCTGGCGTACAGCGCCAATCGATAGTCAGTCAGTTTTCGCGTGACCAGCATGTCGGCGGCCGGGCGCTCCAGGTGGATGCTGATCTCGGCTTCGCGGTTGAGGATGCTGACGAAACGCGGCACCGCCACCAGTTCCACTTCCAGGCCCGGATAACGTTCGAACAAGCCGTTCATGCGGCTGGCGAGGAACATGATGCCCAGCCCTTCGGTCACGCCGACGCGGATCTTGCCTAACGGTGCGCTCGACTGAGTGATTTCTTCCTGAGCCAGCAAGGCGACGTTTTCCATGGCTTCGGCGTGTTTGAGCAACGCTTCGCCCGCCGGGGTCAGCTCATAACCCTGGGCATGCTGGACAAACAACGCCGTGCCGAGGCTCTTTTCGATGGCCTCGATGTGCCGGGCCACGGTGGCGTGGGTGGTGTTCAAACGGCGGGCAGCGGTGAGCAGACGCCCGCTGCGCTGCAACTCGAGAAAAAACCGCAGGTCATTCCAGTCGAACATGAACCGTCCTTGAGGTGGGGCTGTTTAAAAACGCACAGCGGCTGCGCAAAAACTAACATTCTTTTGACGAAAGCTAACAACTAGGATGACCGACAACAAGAACAACAACATGAGGTCACGGATGCAGACTTCCCTGGATGAATACGACTACATCGTGGTCGGGGCCGGCCCGGCCGGTTGTTTGCTGGCCAATCGGTTGTCGGCCAACCCGCAACATCGCGTGCTGCTGCTCGAAGCCGGCGGACGCGACAACTATGCGTGGATTCACATCCCCGTGGGTTACCTGTTCTGCATCGGCAACCCGCGCACCGATTGGTGCTTCAAGACCGAAGCGCAACCCGGCCTGCAAGGTCGCGCCCTGAGTTACCCGCGTGGCAAAGTGCTCGGCGGTTGTTCCTCGATCAACGGCATGATCTACATGCGCGGTCAGGCCGGCGACTACGACGGCTGGGCGGCTCAGGGCAATCCCGGCTGGAGCTGGAACGACGTGCTGCCGTTGTTCAAAAAAAGCGAAAACCACTTTGCTGGCGACTCGGAGTTTCACGGCGCCGCCGGTGAATGGCGGATCGAACGTCAGCGACTGTCGTGGCCGATTCTCGATGCCTTCCAAAGCGCCGCCGAGCAAACCGGCATCGCCAGCATCGATGACTTCAACCAGGGCGACAACGAAGGCTGCGGCTACTTTCAGGTCAACCAGAGGGCCGGTATTCGCTGGAACGCGGCCAAGGCGTTTCTCAAACCGATCCGCAACCGCCCCAATCTCACCGTGCTGACTGACGTCGAAGTCGACCGCGTGCTGCTGGAAAACGGCCGTGCGTCAGCGGTCAGTGCGCGTTGGCAGGGTCAGGCGAAAACCTTCAAGGCGCGCAAGGAAATCGTGCTGTGCGCCGGTTCCGTCGGTTCACCGAGCATCCTGCAACGTTCCGGGATCGGCCCTCGCCCGCTGCTGCAACGATTGGGAATCGGCGTTGCCCATGAACTGCCCGGCGTGGGTGGCAATCTGCAGGATCACCTGCAACTGCGCCTGATCTACAAACTGGAAAACGCCCGCACCCTTAACCAGATCGCCGGCAGCCTGTGGGGCAAGATGGGCATGGGCCTGCGTTACCTGTATGACCGCAGCGGCCCGTTATCCATGGCGCCGAGCCAACTCGGGGCCTTCGCCCGTTCGGGACCGGAGCAGACGTCGGCGAATCTCGAGTACCACGTTCAGCCACTGTCGCTGGAGCGTTTCGGTGAGCCGTTGCACGCCTTCCCCGCCTTCACGGCGTCGGTGTGCGATCTGCGCCCGCAAAGCCGAGGCCGCGTCGAGATTCGCTCCGCCGATCCGCAGGAAGCGCCACTGATTCAGCCCAATTACTTGAGCCATCCGGAGGACTTGCGGGTGGCAGCAGACGCCATTCGCCTGACCCGCCGCATCGTCGCCGCACCGGCCCTGCAAGCGTTCAATCCGGTCGAGTACTTGCCCGGCGACAGCTTGCAGAGCGACGAACAATTGCATGAAGCCGCCGCCCGCATCGGCACCACGATTTTCCATCCGGTCGGCACCTGCCGCATGGGCAATGACGCGCACGCCGTGGTTGATGCGCAACTCAAAGTCCATGGCATCCCCGGCCTGCGCATCGCCGACGCCTCGATCATGCCGCGCATCACCTCGGGTAATACCTGCTCGCCTACGCTGATGATTGCCGAAAAGGCAGCACAACTGATCCTGGCCACTCCTGTAAACACTATCCCTGTGGGAGCGGGCTTGCTCGCGAAGGCGGCTTTACATTCAACATAGATGTCGACTGACCCACCGCTTTCGCGAGCAAGCCCGCTCCCACAGGGGATTTGTATTTGATTCACGGACATTGAGCTTTAACCCTGCAAGGAACACGCAACACCAGTGGAACAAAAAAAACAATCACTGTGAGGGATACCGATATGTCAGAACATGTTCAGACCCTGGAAGCCGTGCGCAGCGCGGGCACCAGCAAGGAAACCCAGAAAGTCATCTTCGCCTCGTCGCTCGGGACAGTCTTCGAGTGGTACGACTTTTTCCTCTATGGCGCCCTCGCGGCGGTGATCAGCAAACAGTTTTTCGCCGGGGTCAACGACACCACGGCGTTCATCTTTGCGCTGATGGCCTTCGCTGCCGGTTTCATCGTGCGGCCGTTCGGCGCGCTGGTGTTCGGCCGGTTGGGGGACATGATCGGGCGTAAATACACTTTCCTTGCGACCATCATTCTCATGGGCCTGGCGACCTTCTGCGTCGGGCTGCTACCGACCTACTCAAGTATCGGCATTGCCGCGCCGATCATTCTTGTGCTGCTGCGCATGCTTCAGGGCCTGGCCCTGGGCGGTGAATACGGCGGCGCTGCCACTTACGTGGCCGAACATGCGCCGCTGGGTAAACGCGGTTTCCACACCAGCTGGATACAGTCCACCGCAACCCTCGGCTTGCTGCTGTCGCTGTTGGTGGTGCTCGGTTGCCGCTACTTCACCGGTGACCAGTTCGAAGTCTGGGGCTGGCGGATTCCGTTCCTGTTTTCGATCATTCTGCTGGGCATCTCGACCTGGATTCGCATGAGCCTGCACGAGTCGCCGGCGTTCGTGAAAATGAAAGAGGAAGGCAAACTCTGCAAGTCACCGCTGCGCGATTCCTTCGGCAAATGGGAAAACCTTAAAGTCGTACTGATCGCCCTGTTCAGCATCAACGCCGGACAAGCCGTGACCTTCTACGCGGCGCAGTTCTACGTGCTGTTCTTCCTCACCCAGTTCTTGAAAATGGACCCGGCGCTGGCCAACAGTCTGCTGATCGTCAGTGTGATCATCGGCGCACCGTTCTTCATCTTTTTTGGCTGGCTGTCGGATAAAGTCGGGCGCAAACCGGTGCTGATGATCGGCCTGCTGCTGGCGACTGCACTGTACTTCCCGATCTTCAAATCCATCGCCCACTACGCCAACCCGGCCATTGACCAGGCCAGCCGTCAGGCACCGATCACCGTGCTGGCGGACCCCGCCACCTGCACCTTCCAGTTCGACCCGGTGGGCAAGGCAAAATTTGATAGCCCTTGCGATAAGGTCAAAACCTTCCTGGTGAAACAGGGCCTTCCCTACAACAGTGAAGCTCTACCTGCCGGCAGCGCCATACAGGTGAGTGTCGGTGAAGTGAAACTCGAAGGCTACGATGAAGCGGCCCTGCGAGGCGCCGTGACCCTGGCGGGTTATCCGTCAAAAGCCGACATTCAACTGATCAACAAACCGATGATCGTGGCGCTGATCGTCGCGCTGATCATCATTTCCGCCATGTGCTACGGCCCGCTGGCGGCGCTGATGGTCGAACTGTTCCCGACCCGCATCCGCTACACCTCGATGTCCCTGCCGTACCACATCGGTAATGGCTGGTTCGGCGGTTTCCTGCCAACGGTATCGTTTGCCTTGGTGGTGTACACCGGGGACATCTTCTACGGGCTGTGGTACCCGGTGGTGATAACCGGGGTGAGCCTGGTCGTCGGGATGATCTGTTTGCGTGAGACCAAGAACGTGGACCTCGATAAAAACTGAGCTCACCACAATCCTTGTAGTGAGGGGATTTATCCCCTCACCACAGGTAAGCTCGACGACATCGGCAGCCCCGCCATTCACAGACCGAGGCACCATGATCATTTCATCCGCATCTGACTATCGCGAGGCAGCACGTCGCAAACTCCCGCGTTTTTTGTTTGATTACATTGATGGCGGGGCTTATGCAGAGCATACGCTGAGGTCCAATAGCACCGATCTGACGGGCATCAGCCTGCGTCAGCGCATTCTGAAAAACGTCGAGACCTTGAGTCTTGAAACCACCCTCTTCGACCAACCGCTTTCAATGCCGATCATATTGGCCCCGGTCGGCCTGACGGGCATGTTCGCCCGTCGTGGTGAGGTGCAGGCGGTTAAAGCCGCGGAGAACAAAGGCATTCCGCTTTGCCTGTCAACGGTGTCGGTGTGCTCGATCGAGGAAGTCTCGGCACAAAGCCAGCAGTCCATCTGGTTTCAGCTGTATGTGTTGAAGGACAGAGGCTTCATGAGAAATGCACTGGAGCGGGCGAAGGCCGCCGGTGTGAAAAACCTGGTGTTTACCGTGGACATGCCCACGCCCGGCGCCCGATACAGGGACGCACACTCGGGCATGTCAGGCCCTTTTGCATCATCGCGGCGAATGCTTCAGGCCATGACCAAACCCGACTGGGCATTCAACGTCGGCCTCATGGGACGTCCACATGACTTGGGCAATATCTCGAAGTACCTTGGCAAAGCCGTAACCCTCGAAGACTACATGGGCTGGTTGGCCAACAACTTCGACCCTTCGATCAGCTGGAATGACCTGGAATGGATTCGTGAGTTCTGGAAAGGCCCGATGATCATCAAAGGCATTCTCGATCCTCAGGACGCCCGGGATGCGGTCAGCTTTGGCGCGGATGGCATTGTCGTGTCGAACCACGGCGGGCGACAGCTGGACGGCGTGCTTTCCACCACTCGGGCATTGCCGCCCATCATGCAAGCCATCAGTAATGATTTGACGGTGCTGGTCGATTCGGGAATCCGCTCGGGACTGGATGTCGTACGGATGTTGGCGCTGGGCGCAAAAGGCGTATTGCTGGGGCGTTCCATGGCCTATGCGCTGGCCGCCGATGGTCAACGCGGGGTGGAAAATATGCTGGATATCTTCGCCAAGGAAATGCGCGTCGCCATGACCTTGACCGGGGTGACTTCGATCAGCCAGATTGATGAATCTACGCTGGTGGGGGCTGTTCGATGAGCTGAACACCTGACCTTAAAACGCCGCGCCCATGCGCGGCGTTTTCGTGGATGCCTGGAAAACGCCCCTCACTCAACGTCTTTGAGAACTTCAAAGGTCACTTGATCGGGATAAAACGCCATGTAGCCGCGAATCTGCTCTACCGACACTTTGGGGTCTTCATAGCTCCATACCGCGTTAGCGCCCTCATGTCCCGGGACTTGCAGACTGAAATAGCTGGCATCGCCCTTGTAGGGGCAATAACTCGTGTGATCGGTGCGGGCATAGTACTTTTCATCGATATCCTCCCGCGGTACGTAATACACCGGAGGATAGTTGGCCTCGAGCAACACCAGCGCCCGTGCGGAAGCGGCCACCTGGATACCGTGAAACTTCACAAGCAGGCAGCCCGGCTGCTCCGCAATGGTGATGACAGGACTAGGACCGGTGCTTTTCATGAAATACGTTCCTCATGACGGTGATGGACCTGCAGGTGTCCGCGATGGCGTCAAGCCAGACACATCGGGTTATCGTTCATCGCGAGCAAGCTTTGCTCCTACAGGGGCACGCCGCGACCGCGGTTCATTAGGTATACCTCATGTTTTGCATTCACGACGGCTTCGCAGCCGAACGGGAGAAAGCCCCCTCGCCGGCCGTTCGATTCTGAACCGGATCAAGCACCAGATGCCGCATTAAGCAGGGCAAACACTCGAAGTCGGTAAAACATCGTCTACGATCAATAAGACCGTTGACCTCCCTGCTGCTCAGACAGGCAGTCGTGGCATGGCGTGGGGATTTGAGTCTCAGAAACTTGAGGGTCTCACCATGCCCGCCACACAGTTTTCCCTCGACCAGAAAATCATCACCCTCGACGCCCGTCCGGATCGCCTCGACTTGCGCGATCGTATTTTTACCCCACGGGTTCAGTCGCTGCCGCCCTCCTGGCCCGCCGACAAGGACATTGCTTGCGAACTCTCGGGCTACCTGGACAAAAACATGGTGCTCTACCAGGGCAGCGAAGGCGCGTGCACCGGGTTCGGACTGGCGGCGGTGGTCAATTTTCTGTTGTGGCGGCGAGACCGGGCCTCCACCAAAACGAGTCCGCGCCAGCTCTATCATCTGGCCAAACTCTATGATGAATGGCCGGGCGAGGACTATGTGGGTTCCAGTTGTCGCGGCGCGTTGAAGGGTTGGCACAAACACGGCGTCTGCGCGCAGGAACTGTGGCCCTATACCGTCAAGCCGGACGGATCGGTTCCAGCCTTTGAAGCACCGGCGGAGAATTGGGCAACGGATGCCATGACACGGCCGCTGGGGGTTTACTACCGCGTCGAGAAGGACGATGTCACCGCCATGATGGCGGCGTTGTATGAGGCCGGCGCGCTCTACGTCTGCGCCAATGTGCATCAGGGCTGGGCACTGATGCGGCCCAAAGGCAAAAAACAGCCGGCGGTGGAATTCCAGAGCATGTCTCAGCTGCCCGTCATCAAATGGCCGGCGGCCAGTGAGGGCGGTCACGCCTTTGCCTTGATCGGGTACACCCATCAGGGGTTCATCGTACAGAACTCATGGTCAACCGACTGGGGATTTTCCGGCTTCGCCATCCTGACGTTCGAAGACTGGCTGGCCAATGGCACCGACGCCTGGACCGTGGCCCTCGGGGTGCCGATCGAACGCGGCGCGTTATCGCAGAACGCACGCCCTTCAGGCTCCCACAACGGCGCTCAATCACCGTTTCGTAGCGCGCTGTCGAGCTCAAGCGCCAAGCGCGAAGGGTTTTCCCTGTTCACCGCCAGCACCAGCGAGCCCGATCGCAAAGGGCCGCCGCTGTTGACCAAGGATCAGGCTTACGGCCTGACCATCGTGATGGAAAACAATGGCAGCATCGGCCCTCGCCTTACCGACGTGGAAAACGTCCGGGCGGGCGTCAAACGCATCGTCTACGAGGCGCCTCGCGCCTGGTACGACAAGCTGCCGGCCACAAACAAACCCCCTGTGCTGCGCATCGCCGTCATGGCCCACGGCGGGCTCAATTCCGAGCAGGATTCGATCAATCGAATCTGTGCGATGGCGCCCTACTTCCTTGAAAACGGCATCTATCCGCTGTTTGTCACTTGGCGCACCGGGGCCCTCGAAACACTGGCAGACATCGTCCAGGACACCCTGCCCGGACTATTTCCCGAAGCCGGCAGCATCAGCGATGCATTGAAGGCAATCAAGGACAAAGCCGTGGAAGGCTTCGATCGCACGCTGGAACTGGCAACCAAAAAACCCGGCGGCGACCAGTGGAGCCAGATGAAACAGAACGCCGAAGCCGCCGCAGTCGCCGGCTTTACCCCGCGTGGGCTGGTGGAAATGGCGGAGAACCTGAAGAACCTGATTGCCGACATGGGCAAGAAAAACGTCGAGCTGCATTTGATCGGCCATTCCGCAGGCTCCCTGATCAATGGCCACTTGATTCAACTGCTGTGGGCCAGGGGATTGCCCACCGAAACATCGACGCTGATGGCCCCGGCCTGCACCCTCGATTTCGCCAACCAGACCTACCGCAAAGTCATCGAAGGTGGAGGCCTCAAGCGCAAGGATTTCCACATCCACCTCATGTCCGACAGCCGCGAACAGGATGACAACGTCATCGGCGTGTACCACAAATCCCTGTTGTACCTCGTTTCCCGGGCCTATGAAGAACTGCAACGCATGCCGCTGCTGGGCTTGGCCAAAAGTCTGGATAAGCAGTACCAGGACTTCAGCAATCCCGATCTGGCGGAGTGGAACATCGCCGCCAAAAACATGACCGAACAGTGGAACCAGTTTTACTTTGGGAAAACCATTCCGGCCGGGTTTGCCGCAACGGGTCGCGGGCTTCCCGAAGCGTTCGCGCAAACCCTGCATATCTTCAACGATCCGAAAATGAACTATGGCGCGGGCACCAAAAAAGACACCTCCCACGGCGGCTTCGATAATGATGTGAACGTGATTACCGCCGCGTTGCTGACCATTCTCAGGCGAGAGCCCGGCGCGAAGCTGGACCAACCGGTGGTTAACCTGAACTACTGAGGAGCCTGTGCAATGAATCGCAACGCACCGACTGTACATCCATACAGATAAAGATTGCCCCATCGCTCATCAGCCGCCATTCTGTCCGCCTCTCGACAGTTGATGAGCGATGGTGGTTATGCGGCTGTACCTCTGTGAAAAACCTTCCCAGGCCAAAGACATTGCGGCCGTCCTCGGCGCCAGGCGTCGTGGCGACGGCTGCTGGCTGGGAACGGACGTCACGGTGACCTGGTGCATCGGCCATTTACTGGAAACCGCGCCGCCCGACGCCTATGACGCGCGTTACAAGCGCTGGGTGCTGGCGGATCTGCCGATCATTCCAGAGAAGTGGAAAATGACCGTCAAACCGCGCACGGCCAGCCAGTACAAAGCGGTCAAGCGCCTGCTCGGCGAGGCCAGCGAACTGGTGATCGCCACCGACGCCGACCGCGAAGGCGAGATGATCGCCCGGGAACTGGTGGAGCATTGCCGGTATCGCGGGCCGATCCAGCGGCTATGGCTGTCAGCGCTGGACGATGCGTCGATCCGCAAGGCGCTGGCAGCCCTGAAGCCGGGGGCCGAGACCTTCAGCCTTTACCATTCGGCACTCGGGCGCTCGCGGGCCGACTGGCTGATCGGGATGAACATGAGTCGGCTGTTCACGCTGTTGGGGCGTCAGTCCGGTTATCAGGGCGTATTACCGGTCGGTCGGGTGCAAACGCCGACCCTGCGTCTGGTGGTGGATCGCGACCGCAGCATCGCCGATTTCGTACCGGTCGCCTATTGGGCCATCGACGTGCAACTGCTGCACGACGGCACCACGTTCACCGCCCAGTGGCGTGCAGCCTCCGAGGTTTGCGACGATCAGGATCGCTGCCTGAATCAGGCGTTGGCGCAGCAAGCAGCGGCGGCAATTGGCAGTGCGGCGAGTGCCCGGGTGATCAAACTGCGTACCGAGCGGATGCGCGAAGTGGCCCCCCTGCCCTTCGATCTGGGCACCTTGCAGGAAGTCTGCTCGAAGAAGCTCGGGCTCGGCGCCCAGGAAACCCTCGACATCGCCCAGGCCCTGTACGAAACCCACAAGGTCATCACCTACCCACGCAGCGATTGCGGTTACCTGCCCGTAAGTCAGCACAGCGAAGCACCGGGCATACTTGCCGCGCTGAGACAGGCGGATCCGGCGCTGAACGCCTTGAACGATTTCCTCGAGCCTCAGCGCCGCTCACGGGCCTGGAACGACGCCAAGGTCAGCGCTCACCACGGCATCATCCCCACCGCTGCGGCGAAAAACCTCGAACGGCTGGCGGGCAAGCAGCGGGCGGTCTACACCCTGATCCGCGCACGTTACCTGGCGCAGTTTCTGCCCAACCATGAATACGACCGGACCCAGGCCGACTTCAACTGCGCCGGTGAAGCCTTGCGTGCCGTCGGCAAGCAGATCGTCGAGCCCGGCTGGAAACGCGCCCTGCCCGAGGCCCTTGCCCCGGCCAAGGGCCGCGAAGCACCGGCGCCGCAAACGCTGCCGGCATTGGCCGAAGGACGTGATTGCGCGGTGGCCGACGTCAAGCTCAAGGACCTCTGGACGCAACCGCCCAAACCGTTCACCGAAGGCGATCTGATCAAGGCGATGAAGAACGTCGCCAAACTGGTGGAAGATCCACTACTCAAACAGAAACTCAAGGACACCACCGGCATCGGCACTGAAGCGACCCGCGCCTCGATCATCCAGGGCCTGCTCGACCGTGGCTATCTGATCAAGAACGGCAAGGCCCTGGCCGCCACCCCGGCCGCGTTCAGCCTGATCGATGCCGTGCCGCGTGCCATCGCCGACCCCGGGACCACGGCAATCTGGGAGCAGGCGCTGGACATGGTGCAGAGTGGCGAGATGAGCCTGGAAGAATTCGTCACCAAGCAGGCCGCGTGGATGAGCAAACAGGTCGCCCGTTGCGCCGGCCTGAGCCTGACCATCAGCGGACCGGCAAGCCCCGCCGGGCGCGGTGCCACTCCGTGGAAAAACAAACGCAAGCCCGCCAAACGCAAGCCCTCGACGGGCGCCAAACGCGCGGCAAAACCGGCGAGCAAGGCCTGAGGGGATTTCGAGCGAGCCCGAATGGACTATGTTCTTTGTGGGAGCGGGCTTGCTCGCGAAGAGGGAGTGTCAGTCAACATTCGTGTTGCTGGCACACCGCTTTCGTCGGAACGCCCGGAGCAAGATAATGCTGTTCACTTAAGAGAGTCTTGAATCAGAGAAACCTGTGGCGAGGGAGCTTGCTCCCGCTTGAGTGCGTAGCACTCACAAAAAGTCGGCAATGATTGTCAGATTTTTGGGGCTGCTACGCAGCCCAGCGCGAGCAAGCTCGCTCGCCGCAAAGGTACGCACGATCCCAGAGCGCGCCTAAGTGAACAGCATTACCCGAAGCAAGACAGCTTCCACAGCTTACCCGCCAGGCAACAGCCCTGCTTTCTGAGAGGTACGATCATGGCGACAATCAGCAGCCAGCCCTTGATTGAACTGCACGCCGCCCAGCGCGACGAACTGGAAACGATTGAAAACCTGATGCAGTTCTACCTGTATGACTTCAGCGAGTGGCTGCCGCTGAAGCTCGGTGAGCATGGCTTCTTCAACGCTCAGCCCAAACCGGGTTACTGGCGCAACCCCGCCACCAGGCCGTTTTTGATCAAGGTCGACGGAGAATTGGCCGGTTTCGTGACGGTGGATGACGAAACCCATCTTCACGGCGCCGAGTACAACATCGGCTACTTCTTTGTCAGTCGACGCTTTCGTGGCCAAGGCGTCGCGAAGTTTGTCGTTTCCACCCTCTTGAGCCGGTTCCCCGGTCAATGGCAAATTTTCCACCTCGACGTGAATCAGCCTGCGCAGCGGTTCTGGGCCCGGGTCCTGGCTGATCTCACCCATGGCGAGTTCACCCTGCATCAGCTGCCGGTAGACGGTTATCCCTGCACCGTTTACCGATTTCAGACATCGCTGCCAGCGTCCTGACCGGCGCTTTCCCATTCGGCTTTTTAATTCCAAACGACTTTGTCCGACAATATGTAGTGATCAAAAATAATCACTACAAAACCGTTGACGCCTCCGATTTGCCCTTGCATGATGCAGACGTCTCCCCGATCGGGAGTACAGGCAACACGTTTGAGCAAGCTCGTCTGACCGCCGAGCTGTTTTTCCCGGATACACGCTGCCCACAAGGCAGATTGAAGAAGCTGACCTGGCCTGAACGTCCAGTACAAGGACGAGAAGCGCTGGCGATCAATCCTCATGAAGCTTGTGGCCGACCCTGAAAATGTCGGCAGTGGCCTGAAGGTTTTCGCTGCTTCTCCTCGTTGTGACGCTATTGCGTAGCAGTTATTCAACACGACTACATGCAACAGACGCGGGCCCCCGTCAATTTGGCGGCTGACCGCTGACGTCCTGGTTTCGGTGCCAGGGATCAACTAACCGATGGGCTACCTGTATTAGCGAATCAACTTTGAAAGATCACCAAATGGTCAAGGGGCTTACTATGAATCTGAACAATCAACCCACTATCGATGAACTGGCTCATCTGTTCGCTGCGCAAAAAGACAGCCATGACAGCCATATTCTGTGGATCAGCAAGTCGGGCCAGGTGCATATCGACTGCCTGTCGCCTCACGCCCATGAAGCGGAGTTCGACAAGAACAACCAGAACCTGCTCGCCCGACTGAAGATGTACCGTCGCGGCCAAGGCTATGTCGGCAAGAAAGCCGCGGCCGACAAGGACTTCATCGGTCATGTTCTGCAAACGCTGAAACAGGCGTGGGCCTCGATGCAGAACCAGAACGAAGTTCGGGTGATTGACCGGTTCTACTGATACCTCTACACCCCATCCATAAAAAGGCCCCGCTCGTCATATCGAGCGGGGCCTTTTTTGTTTGTCTCGTGCGCACCAAACAACGCTATCGTTAACCGTGTGCATTGGATCATTGGAGGTTTGTGATGAACATACAACTGACAGGCTTGCTGTTACTCGTAATGGCCAGTGCTGCCCATGCAAACAGCATCACTGGCGTGCCGTTGTTCGATGCGGACTGCCCCGGCAAAATCATCGTCCACGCGGATCAGGACGGCCCGGTGTTGATCAACAGCAAGGAAGCCGAGACCAAAGCCATCGACGATCGCCGATTCGAAGCCAGGGGTTCTGGCGTCGTCATCTCGATCCTCCTCTCCGATGACGACTCGGTCACGGTGTCCTCCACGGGCAAGGCGCCCAATGGTGTCTGCCAATTAGTAGAGGACTGAGGTTGTCGACTCACCCGTTGCCGCCCCCAACACCAGCTCCATAAACGCCACCGACGCTGCACTGTGATAGTTGTTTTTGCGTCGAAGCAGCGCGGCTCCTCTTTTGGGCGCCTCCCCCAATAACGGGATTTTGCGCAACGCCCGGTCCTCGGTGGCAATGGGCTCCGGAAGGATGGTGGCGATGGCCGTGTGCCGAATGACTTCCAGCAAGGTGCTCACCGAGTTGACCTCGATCACCACCTTCGGCGTGATCTGCTCCTGGGCAAAGTACTCATCAATGCGGGTGCGGGTCACGAAGTCCGGGGCCAGCAGCGCAAACTCCAGTTGCGCGACCTCTTGCGCGGACAATGCGACCTGGCTTTCGTATAACGGGTGATCGCGCCCCACCATAACGCCCAAAGTCTCGGTAAACGCCGGGATCGACTCGATGTCGGCATTTCTGACCTGGGTAAACGCGATGGCGATGTCCAGTGAGTCATTCAACAGCCCGGTCTCGATGTCATCCATCGACAGCTCAAAAATCTGTAAATGGATGTTCGGATACCGCGCCACGTAATCGCGCACCAGAGGCCCCACCAGGTACGCCATGAACGTTGGGGTCATGGCCAGCCGCAAGGTGCCGCGGGACAAGTCCTTCACGTCATGCAGCGCACGTTTACCCGCCTCCAGTTCCACCAGCACCCGACGAGCGCATTCGATGTAGGCCTCTCCCGCATCGGTGGGTTTGACCGTGCGCGAGGTTCGGTCGAACAGGCTGACCCCCAGGGTTTCTTCCAGTTGCCGGATCTGTTGGGACAGGGTCGGCTGCGAAACGTGAAGCGCCTCGGCGGCGCGAGTGAAACCGCCATGGTCGGCGACCGCCAGCAAATAGCGCAAATGTCGGAGCAGCATGGGGAATCACCATCTATAGGCTGTGCTTATGCGCTGCATTGTATATCGGTCTTGGACGCTATGGATCGATCGGCAGAAGATGGCTCCACACCCAAGCAACATCACTCCCGACAGGAGAATCACCATGCAACAGTCCCACGCCTACAACGACCCAAGCCTGGCCCTGACCACGTCGATCCTCGATGCAAAAACGCGCAAAAACCTGTCCTGGCAGGATCTGACCGACGGCACCGGCCTCGGCCTGGCCTACGTCACTGCCGCCCTGCTCGGTCAGCACCCGCTGCCGGAAAGCGCTGCCAAGGTGATTGGCGAAAAACTGGACCTGGACGCCGACTCCGTGGCCCGCCTGCAGATCATTCCGCTGCGCGGCAGCCTCTCGGGTGTCCCGACCGACCCGACCATCTATCGCTTCTACGAAATGATCCAGATTTACGGCACCACCCTGAAAGCCCTGGTTCATGAGCAATTCGGCGACGGCATCATCAGTGCGATCAACTTCAAGCTCGACATGAAGAAAGTCGAAGACCCGGAAGGCGGCTCCCGCGCGGTGATTACCCTCGACGGCAAGTTCCTGCCATTGCGTCCGTTCTAAGCGGATACCGGCCCGCACGGATGTGCGGGCCAAACCCGACTCACCCATGAGGACATCGCAATGAAAGCGCTCATCGAAGGTTTTTTGAAGTTCCAGAAAGACGCCTTTCCGCAACGGACCGACCTGTTCAAACACCTGGCCACTACCCAGCATCCGGGCACGCTGTTCATCACCTGTTCCGACAGCCGTGTCGTGCCGGAGCTGCTGACCCAACAGGAACCCGGTGAACTGTTTGTGATCCGCAACGCCGGCAACATCGTGCCCTCCTACAGCCCTCACCCCGGAGGTGTGTCGGCCACGGTCGAATATGCGGTCGCGGTGCTCGGCGTCACCGACATTGTGATCTGCGGGCACTCGGACTGCGGCGCCATGACCGCCGTCGCCAAGTGCACATGCATGGACCACCTGCCCGCCGTCAGCGGCTGGTTGCAACACGCCGAGTCAGCGAAAGTCATCAACGAATCCCGCCCTCACGCCAATGAAGCGGCGAAGGTGAGTTCAATGGTTCGGGAGAATGTCATCGCGCAACTGGCCAACATCCAGACGCATCCGAGCGTGCGCCTGGCTCAGGAGAAAGGCCTGTTGAATTTGCATGGTTGGGTGTACGACATCGAGACCGGTTCGGTCGACGCCCTGGATGCCAACAGCCACCGTTTTGTGGCGCTCGCCGAGTATCCGGACACCTGCGCCCTTCAAGCCCGAGCCATAGAAGCAGCAGCCTGAAGTGTGTATCCATCGACGCAGCGCTCCCGGCTCACGGGAGCGCTGCACTGACACGATCGACCGGGTTATTTATCGTCGATCCTGGTTGACGATGGTGGCCGACGCTCAGGGGCCTCTTCCGCATTGGGTGGTTCTGGAATACTGCCTGGCCTGAACACGTGAGTCAGCAAGTCTCTGGCATCGACATCGACGACCCCCTGAACCGAACGGGTCAGAGCAACAGCCTGCTCACACTGTTTATGGGTGTTGACGCGACCGCTCAATGCCACCGTGCCCCCATGGGTTTTGACATGGATTTGCAGGCCAAGGCTGGGTTCGGCCATTGCCAGGGCTGACTTCACCCTGGCGGTAATCCACGTGTCGTGAACGCCCCTTTCCAGATCATGAGAGTATTGTTGGAAGGAATGAAGTTTCATGATGTAACCCTCTCTCCGTCATCAGATGCACTGCCCGTCCATTGGCTGTGCAGCCTTGATGCTCAGGCGAGCGTTATGGACATCTGATTCGTTTTGGAGTGCTCGCCACGCCCCTACGGACGCACATTAAGTATAGTGCGGCTGTTGACCGGGGTCGTGGTGCTGGATCAGCGTTTGACCGACAGATCCGTCTGGGTCATGCGACTGCGGATCGTGAACACCCCATCTCCCGAGAGAATCGCGCTGCGAGCAAACAGGCGACCGCTCTCCCAGTTCGAAAGCCCCAGTTCCGGCTTGTTCAGCGCGTACTGTCCGTCGACCCAGCGGGTAATCCCGTTACCGACAAAAGGTGCGTTGACGGCGCTGTAGAAGCGTTCCTGAGCCGCGGCATCTTCACTGATCAGCGACACGGTGAACTGCGGGCTGTAGCGATTGAACAACGCGATGGCGCTGTCCAGGTCATCGACAATCTTCAGGCTGACTTCCGGGGTTTCTTCCCATTCCCACTCGCGGCCCAACTGATCCTCGGGCAGCGGTTCGGCCAACGCTTCGGTTTGATAGCCTTCGGCGCGGTACACCTCAACGCTGGCGGTCTGCCAATCGGCCGGCAAATAAGGCTCGCTACCCTCGACGATGTGCAATTTGCAGCCCTGCCCGCGTGCGGTGCCGGCCTGTTGCAACGCGTCGAGGAACAGCGGCAGCAGTTCTGCGACACGGTCACGGTGAATCAGGCAGACGTTCATCGTGTTGCAGACTTTGCGATCCAAGGAGTTGCGCACTACAGCGGCAAAGCGCTGGGCATCGGCGTCTTGGTCGGCGATCAGCCAGGCACCCCCGGTGCCGTGCAGGCTGACGGCGGTGCCGGCCTGTTGGGCGATGCTGCCCAATTGACTGACGGCGCGACCCGAACCACGGGCCACCGCCAGCGACAGGCGCCGGTCGGCGAACATCGCCCAGCCGGCGGCGTGATTGACGCTTTCCACCAGCGACACCGCGCCGGTCGGCAACCCGGCATCGCTCAGTGCCGGATTCAGTGCATGGGCGACGATGGCTTGCGCCGTGCCCAGCGCATCGCTGCCAATGCGCAGCACCGCCGTGTTACCCGTGCGCAACACACCGGCGGCGTCGGCAAAGACGTTTGGCCGGCCTTCGAAGACGAACGCGACGATGCCCAGGGGCGAGACCACTTGCTCGACTTTCCAGCCGTCATGCTCGATGCAACTGACCACTTTGCCGCGCGTGGCGGACGCATCGCGCCAGGCCCTGAGGCCGGCGATCATGTCGCGTCGCATGCGTTCATCCGCCAGAAGCCGCGTGGTGGAGCGTCCGCGGCTCTTGGCCCGCTCGATGTCGGCCAGGTTGGCGGCTTCGATCAAGGCCCAGCAGTCAGGGTTTTCCAGGCGTTGGGCGAAGCGATCGAAGAACTCGCTGATGGCTTGATCGGAGACCGCGGACATTGCGCTGAAGGCCGCATCGGCACGCTCGATTGCAATGGCCGCCGCTTGTTGGTCAGCCACCGGGATCAGCAACAATTCGCCGCTGACCTGCTCCACCAGCAAATGGTCCCCGGGCTGAAAACGCGCGGCCAATTCGGGGCTGACCACAGTGACGCGGTTACCAGCGAAAGGGATCGGCGTGCCAGCGACTAGACGTTCGAGCGCAAGAGACATGAAGCGGTTTCACCATGCAGGGGGCGGCCGGAAAATGTATAGGAAAATCCCTGGAGCGTCATTAACCGCACGCCTGACCGGTGATCGAAAACCCGGCGGCCCTGCACCCGGCCCTCCTACGCGGAAAGAGATACATCAGCGTTTCCTGTTTTCCAGGGTGGCCGTCATGAGCCGCGGTACCGTGCCTAGAACACCGACCAGCCAATTCGCTGACTCAGCAACTCCAGCGCGGCCATGCCCGCGAGGGAGTTGCCGGCGGTGTTCAACTCCGGCGACCAGACGCACACCGTGAATTGCCCCGGCACCACCGCGACAATCCCCCCGCCCACGCCGCTCTTGCCGGGCAAACCGACGCGATAGGCAAAGTTGCCGGCTTCATCGTAGAGGCCGCTGGTGGCCATGATCGAGTTGACTTGCTGGGTCTGGCGGGCGGTGAGGATCTGTTGGCCGCTGTGCTTGCAGAAGCCGTCATTGGCCAGAAAACAGAACGCCCGCGCCAGATCCACGCAGCTCATGCGTAGCGCGCAATGGCTGAAGTAACTGCGCAGCACCGCTTCGACGTCGTTGTGGAAATTGCCGAACGACTGCATCAGATAAGCCATCGCAGCGTTGCGCGCGCGGTGCTGGTATTCGGACTCGGCCACCTTGCCATCCACCATGACTTGCGGGTTACCGGACAGTCGACGGACAAAATCGCGCATCGACAGTGCCGGCGCGGCAAAGCGTGACTGATTGATGTCGCAGATCACCAGCGCACCGGCGTTGATGAAGGGATTGCGCGGGCGCCCGCGCTCGAATTCCAGTTGCACCAGCGAATTGAACGGTTGGCCGGAAGGCTCGTGACCCAAGCGCTGCCAGATGGCTTCGCCGGAGTGCTCGATGGCCTGCACCAGGCTGAACACCTTGGAAATACTCTGCACCGAGAACAGCGTATGGGCATCGCCGGCGCAATACAGTTCGCCGTCATTGCCGTACACCGCGATGCCCAACTGATCGGCCGGCACCGTACCGAGGGCGGGAATGTAGTCAGCCACCTTGCCCTGGCCGATCAGGGGACGAACTGCGTCAAGGATCTCGTTCAACAGCGCTTGCATGCCGGGTTCCGAAGTCTCGCCCCATGGGATTGCGGGGACACAGACGCTAGACGCCAGCGGTCGAGGCCGGATCACAGTTTTCCGTGGCATTGGATAAACCCAATCTCCAATACCCCACTGATCCCCTGTGGGAGCGGGCTTGCTCGCGAAGGCGGTGTGTCAGCCAACATCACTTTTAAATGACACACCGCTATCGCGAGCAAGCCCGCTCCCACAAGAGATCAGTGGGTTACGTATCACAGTGTGTACAACGCCCCTCCCGACACACCCTGCCCCTAAAACCCCACGCCAAAGACACATCGCAGATACACCTGCTTGATGAACTGTGCCTGTCGATTGGCCACGCCGATCAAAGCGCTCAACTCACTCAATGCTACGGAGTATCACCATGTTCAAGCTCTCGACCTCTTCCTTGACCCTCGGCCTGATCATCGCTGGCGGCCTGGCCCTGTCCAACGTGGCTTCTGCCTCTGAGTCCGAGGCGTTCAGCATGAAACAACTGGCCCACGGCTACAGCCAGGTCCAGGCCGACTCGGCAGAAAAACCGGCGGAAGGTAAATGTGGCGAAGGCAAGTGCGGCGCCAGCGAGTAACCCTTTGCATGGGGCACCGCTGTGCCCCTCCTCCCTGACTGAACGGAGATCAAGCCCATGACCACCTCACTCTCATCGGCCGTGAAAGGCCTGCACCTGAACCTCGACCGTGCCGGTAGCTGGATTGCGCCGCTGACCCTGCGGGTGTTCCTCGCGTGGGAGTTCTTCGAATCAGGCCTGGAAAAATTCAATGGCGAAAACTGGTTCGCCGATATTCAGGACAGCTTCCCGTTCCCCTTCAACCACGTGCCGGCCACGCTGAACTGGGAACTGTCGATGTGGGCCGAACTGATCTGCGCCCTGGCCATACTGGTCGGCCTGGGGACACGGATCTCGGCAATCATTTTGATCGTGGTCACGGTCGTCGCGACTGCCGCCGTTCACTGGCCGGCCGATTGGTCTACATTGAGTGAGCTTGCTCAGGGTTACGCCATCAGCAACAAGGGGCACGGCAACTTCAAACTGCCGCTGATCTACCTCGCGGCCTTTATGCCGCTGTTGCTCTCGGGTGCCGGCAAGCTCAGCCTCGATGCGCTGCTGGCTCGAGTCTTCTGGCGTCGCGATAACCGCTGAAGGGTATTTGCAGTGGACGGTTTCGCCGAATGATGGAAACGTATGCAGGCGATGCCAAGCTTCAACACCACACACCCCAAGTATCCTTCACCCCACTCACTTGTGTAGACAGGAGCCACCATGAGCGTGACCACCCAATGGATCGAAATTGACAGCGCCGACGGTAAATTCGGCGCTTACCTGGCGATTCCGCACACCCGTAAAGGCCCGGGGATCGTGTTGATCCAGGAAATTTTCGGCGTGAATGAACACATCCGCTCGGTCGCCGAACAATACGCTGCCGACGGTTACCTGGTGATTGCACCGGACCTGTTCTGGCGCAGCGGCCACCGTATCGAACTGGGTTACGACGAGGCCGGCTGGAAACGCGCCGTCGAGTTGATGAACGCCACCGATGTTGGCAAGGCACAGGCCGACATCGAACTGGCCATCGACGCCTTGAAAGCCCAGCCGGGTCTGGACGGCGGGATCGCTTCGATTGGTTACTGCTTCGGTGGTCTGCTCTCGTACCACACCGCCGCCAATGGGCTGGTGGACGTGGCCATCGCCTATTACGGCGGCGGCATCCAGAATCATCTGGACCGCGCCGATGAAATCGAAGTGCCGCTGCTGATGCACTTCGGTGAACAGGATAGCCACATCCCACTGGAAGCCGTGGAGAAAATCGCCGAGCGCTTCGATACCAACGATAACGTGGAAATTGTCGTGTACCCAGAAGCCGAACATGGCTTCAACTGCTCGCATCGCGACAGCTACAACCAACGCGCAGCGGCTGAAGCCCATGGCAATACACTGATCTTTTTGGGTCAGGAACTGTAAGGCCAGACGAGTAAAAGGGGACTTCCATCGATCCGGTGGAAGTCCCCTTTTTTTGGTGTCTGTGATGGCCCCATCGCGGGCAAGCCATGCTCCTACAGGGAAATGCATTCCAATGTAGGAGCATGGCTTGCCGCGATGGCGTCGACACGGTCTCAGCCGCTCAACGACTGGTTTCTTCTACCACCTCGTTCACCATCAACTTCGGATGAGCACTGCGTTCATGCACATGGCTCGTCGGTGTGCGATCTATCAGCAGGCTCAACAGTTCCGGACGGCTGTAGTGACCGCGCGAATCCATCATGCGTTTGCGCCTATCGATCAGGCTCATGTCGAGGTCGACGATCACCTCGCCTTCACCTTCGGTCAGCGAGCCCAGCACCACGCCGTCCGGGCTGATGATCGCGGTAAAGCAGCCACCGGAAATCGGGCCGATGGGGCAACCGGTGTCGGCCATGATTTGCGCCTGTTGTTCAGGGTTCAGCCAAGCGGTGGAGTTGACCACGAAGCAGGCCGCCTCCAATGCATGCTGGCGGATGCTGACTTCCATTTGTGAAGCGAACAAAGGCCCAGCAAACGATCCTGGATACATCGCCGCATGGATCTGTTCGCCATCGGCCATCAAGGCATAACGGGCCAGCGGGTTGAAATGTTCCCAGCACGCCAATTGGCCGATGCGCCCTACTGCGCTGTCGGTGGCACGCAGGCCTGAGCCGTCGCCCATGCCCCAGATCATGCGTTCGTGATAGGTCGGGGAAATCTTGCGCCGACGCTGAATCAGGGTGCCGTCGGCATCGAACAACAACTGCGTGTTGTACAGCGTACCGCCGTCACGTTCGTTGACGCCGATTGAAACCACCATGCCGGCCTGTCTGGCGGCGGCGGCGCCGATAGCCTCGGTGGCAGCCGAAGGGACAGTGACGGCCTGATCCAGCAGTTTGAGGTGTTCGGCCGCCATTTCGAAAGGCGACTGAACGAACGAGAAGTACGGGTAATAAGGCACGATGGTTTCCGGGAACACGGCGAACTGCACGCCCTGCTCGCCGAGCTCGAGAATTTTCTGCACCACTTTGTCGACGGTGCCTTCACGGCTATAAAGAACGGGGCTGATTTGTACGGCGGCGGCTTTTACGAGGGTCATGGCGGTGATCTCATTGAGGGAATGGACTACTTCGAGATCAAAATTACGCCAATAATATTTAGACCGAAATGTCGAATACACCACCTTTTAGGACATCATGAAAATCTGCTGCGACGATTGATGAGTAACCTGTGGCGAGGGAGCTTGCTCCCGCTGGACTGCGCAGCAGTCCCCTTCTTTTTTGGGGTAAGGGGGTCGCTTCGCGACCCAGCGGGAGCAAGCTCCCTCGCCACAGGTTCGGTGTCACGTTTGACTGACTGGCATCATCCGCGATTGGCGCGTTGAATGACCTGCGGTGGCTGCCCAAAAGCGCGGATAAACGCCCGACGCATCCGCTCCCGATCGCCAAAACCGGTATCGGTCGCCACCACGTCGATGGGGTGCCGACCGGTTTCCATCATCAGACGCGCCGCCTCCACCCGCAGGTTTTCGATGGCCTTGGCCGGTGATTGCCCGGTTTCGGCATGGAACACACGGCTGAATTGCCGAGGGCTGAGGTTGGCGGCGCTGGCCAGTTCCTCGACTGACAGCGCGGACTTCAGGTTCTGTTTGGCATAGGTCAACGCGGCCTGGATGCGGTCGGTCTTGGGCTCCAGTTCGAGCATCACCGAAAACTGCGACTGCCCTCCCGCGCGCCGGTGGTACACCACCAATTGCCGGGCTACCCGCCGCGCCACTTCCGCGCCCAGATCCTTTTCCACCAGCGCCAACGCCAGATCGACACAAGCGCTCATGCCCGCAGCCGTCCAGATGTTGCCGTCGTTGATGAAGATCCGGTCTTCCTCGACCTTCACCTTCGGGTACGCCTTCTGCAGCGCCGGTGCATGGCACCAGTGCGTGGTCGCCCGTCGACCATCCAACAAACCGGCCTCGGCCAGCGCAATGGCGCCGCTGCAGATCGAGCCCAGACGCCGGGTGGTCCGGCTGGCGTTGCGCAAAAACGCCACCATGCCCGGCGATACTGGACGGATCAGGTTGTCGCCCATCACCAACAGCGTATCGAACGAGCGCTGGTCGAACGCCGTGGTTTCCACGCCAAACCCGGCGGAGGTCTGCACCGTACCGCCGTGCTCGGACAGCAAGGCAATGTCGTACGCCGGTTCGGCGGTGGCCATGTTGGCCAACTCGAACGTGGCGCACATGGCCAGGCCCAACACCTGAAACCCGGGGTAAACGATGAGTCCGATGGCGTGCATGGCAGTTGGCTCTTCTGACCTTAAAAGTGGTATGCCTGATTTAACAGCCACTGACGTTGCATCGCAAGATGATCGTCATTGCACGCTTTAGGGTACTGACGCTGACCGGTATCGGCGGCTCGGCCAATCTCGATGGGTTGAACGATGCGAGTTCTAGCAGCAACGGGTATTGCATTTGCCACGGCCGAAACGGGCCTCCTGACGCTCGCGGAAAAACGCCGAATAGCTCATGACCGGTTCGCCGGGATGATTGAGCGCCATTTGCGCAACGTAGTTATCGTAATCGGGTACGCCAACCATTAAACGCGCGCTCTGGCTGAAGAACTTCGCGACATGCTGCAGTTTGCGGTACATGGCAATTCTCTCTGTGCGTGTGGGATTGGCCCATGAAAGCGCACTGATGTATCTGCACTGTGTCAGCACCGGGGCCATTTGTATTTTCAAGTATCAACAGCGGTGACGCTCAACGCCCGGCTCGTTCTCACGCTAGGCTGAAGAGTAACGACATCGTGAAAGGAGGCGTTCGAGATGCAACTCATCACGTTGAAAATCGACAAACCGGAAGCGACCAACTTCATTTTCGGTCAGACCCACTTCATCAAGTCCGTCGAGGACATCCACGAAGCGATGGTCAATGCCGTGCCAGGTATCCGCTTTGGCGTGGCCTTTTGCGAAGCTTCCGGCAACTGCCTGGTGCGCTGGTCCGGCACCGATGCCGCCATGATCGACCTGGCCCGGAGCAATGCCCAAGCCATCGGCGCAGGCCATAGCTTCATCATTTTTCTCGCCGATGGCTTCTATCCCGTAAACGTGTTGAACGCCGTCAAAATGGTTCCAGAGGTGTGCCGCATCTTTTGTGCAACGGCCAACCCGACTGAAGTGATTCTGGCCGAGACGGACCAAGGGCGAGCCATTCTGGGCGTGGTGGATGGCTTCTGTGCCCGTGGCATTGAAGGCGAGGAAGACATCCTGTGGCGCAAGAACCTGTTGCGGCAGATCGGCTACAAACTTTGAGCAAAGCAGGCGCTGAGCATCACGTTCAGCGCCTCACACCTCACGCCTGAGAGGCTTTTTGGCGGCCTGGCAGCACGCGAGCGCCCAACGCCGAAGGAGCAGCGATAACCTCTGCGGGCTTCTCACCTTCGACCTCACCATTCAACGCCTTGTGCATTTTCACGGTGTCCAGCGCCCCGACCCATTTGGCAATGGCCATTGTCCCGACGCCATTGCCGATGGTGTTAGTGATCGCACGCGCTTCCGACATGAACCGGTCCACGCCCAACAGCAGCACCATGCCCGCCACCGGAATGGTGCCAAGGGACGATAAGGTCGCCGCCAGAATGATGAATCCCGAGCCGGTGACCCCGGCAGAGCCCTTGGAGGTAAACATCAGCACGGCCAGGACGATCAACTGATCCGTCAGGGTCAGCGGCGTGTTCGTGGCCTGCGCGATGAAGATCGCGGCGATGGTGTAGTAGATCGCCTGTCCGTCCGGGTTGAAGGTCAGGCCCGAAGGAATGATCAGGCCGGCGACAGGCTTGGAAACACCAGCCTTTTCCATCTTGGAAATCATCTGCGGCAGCACCGACTCCGAAGAGCTGGTGCCGAGGACGGTGAACAGTTCTTCCTTGATGAATTTCAAAAACTTCCACAGGCTGAATCCGCTGTAACGGCAGATCGGGCCCAGTACAAAAATCACGAACACCGCACAGGTCAGGTAGACACAGGCCATCAGCTTGCCGAGTGAGAACAGCGAGCCAAAGCCGTATTTGCCGATGGTGAAGGCAATCGCCCCGAAGGCGCCGATGGGTGCCAGACGCATGACCATGTTGACGATGCGAAACATGCCCTGCATCAGGCTGTCCAGCGTGTCGACGAACGCCTTGGCACGAGGCCCGACATGCGCCAGGGCAATGCCCAGCAGAATGGAGAACAGCAATATTTGCAGCACATTGCCCTTGGCGAAGGCATCCACGATGGTGTCGGGGATGATGTTCATCACAAAGTCCATGAACGACGCATGCTTCACGGCGCTGGTGTAGGTGGCCAGGCTGGACGTATCCAGCGAGGCGACATCGATGTTCATGCCGGCACCGGGTTTGAACACGTCGACCACCACCAGGCCGACGACCAGTGCCAGGGTGGACACCACTTCGAAATAGATCAGCGCCCGAAAGCCGACGCGACCCAGCTCTTTCATGTTCTCCATGCGCGCAATGCCCGTGACCACCGTCAGGAAGATCACCGGGGCGAGAAGCATTTTGATCAGTTTGATAAACGCGTCGCCCAAGGGTTTGAGCGCCGTTGCGGTTTCGGGCACAAATACCCCGACGATGGCGCCGAGGATCACGGCGATGAGCACTTGTACGTAAAGTTTGCCGAATATTCTTTTCATGACAGGGCCCTGATTTTTTATTGTTGTCAGGAAATGCCAAGGGGCTCTGATCGGTGATCAGCCCCTTGGCGTTGTGCCGCCGCTTGAATCAGCGTTTGATCAACTCGATGACCGCATCCGTGATCTGGCGGGTGGTGGCCGTGCCGCCCAGATCCGGGGTGTGCAGACCGCTCTCGGTCACCGCCTCGATAGCCGACATCAGGTGCTTCGCCGCGCCTGCTTCGCCCAGGTGTTCGAGCATCATCGCCGCCGTCCAGAACGTTGCGATTGGGTTAGCCACGCCTTTGCCGGTGATGTCGAAGGCCGAGCCGTGGATCGGCTCGAACATCGAGGGGAATTTGCGCGAGGGGTTCAGATTGGCAGTCGGCGCGATGCCCAGACTGCCGGACAACGCGGCGGCCAGATCGGACAGGATGTCGGCGTGCAGGTTGGTGGCGACGATCACGTCCAGCGTCGACGGTTTGAGCACCATGCGCGTGGTCACGGCGTCGACCAGTTCCTTGTCGATTTTGACGTCCGGGAAATCCTTGGCGACTTCATAGAAGATCTCGTCCCACAGCACCATGCCGTGACGCTGGGCGTTGGATTTGGTGACCATGGTCAGGTGTTTGCGTGGACGGCTTTGCGCCAGTTCGAAGGCAAAACGGTGAATGCGCTCGACCCCGGCCCGAGTGAACACCGACACTTCGGTGGCGACTTCTTCAGGCAGGCCCCGGTGGACACGCCCCCCGTTGCCGGAGTACTCGCCCTCGGAGTTTTCACGCACCACCACCCAGTCGATTTGATCGCCATTGAGCAGCGGGCTTTTAACCCCTGGCAGCACGCGAGCCGGGCGCACATTGGCGTATTGGTCGAAGCCCTGGCAGATCGGCAGGCGCAGACCCCACAGCGAAATGTGATCCGGCACCTTGAGCGCACCGACCGCGCCGAAGAAAATGGCGTCGAAGGTTTTCAGCTCTTCCAGGCCACCTTCAGGAATGTAGTAACCGTTTTTCAGGTAGTTATCCGAATTCCAGTCGAAGTGTTTGAAATCCAGTTCGAAGCCGGATTTCTTCGACAAGGCTTGCAGCACCTCGACGCCCGCAGCGATCACTTCTACACCGATACCATCACCTGGAACTGCAGCAATTTTGTAGGTGCTCATCTATTAACTCCACTCTCGTCACGTTCTTGTTGTGCCTGTCGAACGGGGGTGTTCAATCAGGGTGTGAGCGGAGTATATGTAGTGAACAAATGAGCGTGAGTTACTCCAAATCACTACATAGATGAATTTGAGTTACCAATGAGCCAAACCCTGGATTTGTCTTTTTTCTACCTGCTGGCCAACAAAGGCAGCCTGGCGGCGACGGCTCGCGAGTTGGGCGTCACCCCGCCGGCCGTGAGCAAACGCCTGACCGCGCTGGAAGCACGGCTGGGCATACGTCTGGTCAACCGCACCACCCGCTCGATGAGCCTGACCTCGGAAGGTGAACTGTATTTTTCCCATGCTGCGCGCATCCTCACGCAGATCGATGAGGTCGAGCAGTTGATCAGCAGCAGCCGGGCGACACCTAAAGGCTTGATCCGCGTCAATGCTTCGCTGGGGTTCGGTCGGCGCTACATCGGCCCGGCTCTGGGTGCGTTCTTCGCGCAGTACCCGGAGGTGGAAATACAGCTGGAAATCAGCGACCACCCGCTCGACCTGACGACTCACGGGTTTGACCTGGGTATACGTTTCGGCACGCTGCCGGACGCCGCTTTCCATGCCCGTAAAATTGCGTCCAATCGCCGTCTGTTATGCGCCTCGCCCCTGTACCTGGAACAGCATGGCGTGCCCCAACGCCTGGCGGATTTACAGCAACACAACTGCATCTTCCTTCGCCAAAACGAAACGCCCTACGGCGTGTGGAGTTTCACCAACGGCGGGCGCACGCAAAACATCAAAGTGCGCGGCGCGTTAGGCTGCAACGACGGTGAAGTGGCCCTGAACTGGGCGCTGGAAGGTTACGGCATTCTGCTGCGGGCCGAATGGGACATCGCCCGTTACGTGCGCAGCGGCCGCTTGCGCCTGGTGCTGGAAGATCAGACCCCCACCCGCGCCGATGTCTACGCCGTGTATCCACAACAATTGCACCTGTCGGCGCGGGTGCGCAGCTTGATTGATTTCCTGGTCGAGCGCTTCAAGCACATCGATCACCTGGAAGAACCGGAATCCACGCGCGAATGAACAGGGTTGGTGGGCGACTGCTTTGGGCCAACAGGTGCCACTCAAACACATCACCTGATCGGCTGTTTTCTAGGACGAAGCGGTCACCGATGTTCCGCAGCCAACATTGACCTGAACTGAGAAATGATTTCCGAAGATAGCCCGGCACCTTCGAACACTGCGCAAGTGAAGCTAACGGGTGCAGGGCCTGGAGCAGTGATGATGCGGTCTGCAACCACAGCTACCGGACTGTTTCGATAGAGCGTGCCCCCTTCATAACCTACGGCATTCTGTTTTAAGAAATCAGCGCTGTTTGAAGTATGAGGAACCGTGTCGAGTCCCAGTCCGCAAAACCGGGTGTCAGTACCAATCCCACGCGTGCCATCAGTCAGAATCCTTTATGAGTGCCAATAACAAGTGGCGACAACAAATATACATCAGGGGCTGGAATTTCAAGTCCTAGGAAAGCCGGACCGATTTGCCGAGAGCTATCCTTCGTGAAGAGCAATAAAGGCTCTAGAAACTACTGAGGGCGAAACAGGTGAGCATTACTGTCGATGATGGTTTGGATGATTTCCACCGAGCCATTAATGGCGAATTGCGCGCCCATGCATACCAGCAGGAAACCCATCAGCCGTGATATGGCATCAATGCCTGACTGTCCCATTATTCTCATGATTATTCCTGAGCCAAGCAGGCATACCCAAAGGATAAGAGCGGTAAACAGGAAAATTAACGGCGGGGCTGTTAATAAGACCCAGGCAGGAAATAACGTACTGTGTTTGATAGTGGCGGCGGAACTGATGATCATCGCAATGGTGCCAGGCCCGGCCGTACTGGGCATGGCCAGGGGAATGAAGGCAAAGTTCGGTTGTTCGCTTGCACCGCTGCTGGAAGCAGAGGGCTGAAGAGGCGGCGGAAACAGCATCTTCAAGCCCATGATGATGAGAATTCCTCCCCCGGCCATACGCAAGCCCGGTATAGAGATGTTAAATGCATCCATAACAAACGCGCCTACGTAGTAAGTCAACGTCATGATCAGAAAGACATAGAACGACGTCAGAAAAGCCTGTGTCTTTTTTTCCTTGTGACTCAGCCCCTTGCTCAAGGCGAGAAACAGCGCCACTGTCGTGGGAGGGTTAGTCAATGGCAGCAGCGCCAGCAACCCAAGGCCGATTGCATTGAACAGATCTGTCATGTCGAACTCAAGTCCTGTTGTTCGAGGCCACGTTTGTCGGCGAGCGTTGTTAGCGTGAAGTTTTGACCTTCAGGACTTCGGTATAAATGGCGTCAACCGTCTGCCCCACCTGGAGCTTCTTCATCCGTTCCTGAAGCTTCGGGTCTTCGACTTTCAGGACCGTTGCTTTTCCCTCCGGCGGAAGCAAAGTCACCTCATGCTGTTGCAAGTCAATGCGAATGATCTTGGACGTAACCTTGACCTGGCGAACCGCTTCACCTCCGGGATTGGGATTGTCCTTGGTGGCACGGATGGACATGGATTCCTTAGTGACGCCCGGTGCACCGCCAACCTCGGTATCAAGCCTATAAGCCACTGAACGAATCACATGAATATCGACCGTGTCGCCGACTTTCAAATTGTGCAGGTTCTTGGCCTGGTCGGTGAGCTGGATAGGCACTGGACTTTTGTCGCGACCTTCGATGGTGACTTGGTAGTTAGCGGGATCAACGGCCAATACACGGGAAACAATGTGCCCCTCCATCGTACTGCTTCCCAACGGTATATCGGCGGCATGTGCGGTCAGGCAGGCAGTCGAGAGAAGTGAAGCGAGGGCAATGGCGCAGGCAACGGAACGGATTGGTCTCATGGGGGAGCTCTTCCATAGAGTGTTTACATTACGAATCCTGCATACGGCTTTCTGGGGTGACTTGCCGTAGCCGATGGAATCGCATTGACCTCGGTAGCAATCACCAAAATCCAGTCAGCTCAGTTTAGCGTTCATTTGTGTATTGCAAATCTGCAAACCTAATGGCCTCCCTTCGGACCGAAGTCGGCGGATTGAAACGGCAGAGCCCGCATTACGAAGCCGCCCTTGGGCCTGGACGTAATGTGCGGGTGTCGTCTTCCGACACATAAGCTTGCAGTGTGTCGGGATAGACGGTGGTGCTGGAGCCAAAGCAGCTCGCCCCCCAGCACCTACGGCCCGGCTCGCCCGGAACGGCGGCCCAGGATTACTTCAGTTTCGCCAGCATGGCCACGGCGACTGCCTTGGCCGACTGTGGGTTCTGGCCGGAAATGACTTCGCGGTCTTCGATCACGTTCTCGCTCCATGGCTTGGCTTCGGAGAAGTTAGCACCGGCTGCTGTCAGGCCATCCTGTGGGAACAGTTTCATATGGCCACCGCCGAGGAAACCCTTGGCCTGCTCCTCTTCCGCGTCGGTGAAGGCGGTGACTTTGTAGCCCTTGTATATCCAATTGGCCGGCGCTGCCGGCTGTTTGCCCGATTCCAGCGCGGAGACAAAAACGCGCGCATCCGGGATCGTCGACAACATGGCTATGGTGCCATGGCAGGTGAAGCCGGTGACCTTGCCTTTTTCATGGAAGTTGGTCAGCAGTTGGCCCAGTTGCTTGTCCTTCAGCAGATCCTGCATCGGGATATGGCCGCCAGGCACGAATACGGCATCGAACTTGTCGTAGCCGATTTTCTGAACCTGCGCGAAGCTGATTGCCGGCGATCCGCTCTTCGAGGTCAGCTTCAGCGTGGCCAGTAGCGCGAGACTTTCCTGACGGGCCTTTTCATCGCCACCCCAGAAGCTCACATCATTGGATTTCTGGTCCGCGGTTGGCGCCTTGCCGCTAGGGGTGGCAAATACGACGGTTTGACCCGCCGCGATGAAGGTCTGCACCGGTTGCATTAATTCGTTCAGGAAGAAACCTGTTTGCATGACCTTGCCGTCTTTCAGGTCCAGTTGAGCCTGATCCGACAGTACAACCAATACCGTGCCGGCGTTGGCAAAGTTAGCGGCGCCGGCTAGCAGGGCGGCAAAAATGGCTTTTTTCACGCGATTCTCCAGTAGGAATGGTTTGACGGAGCCATCTTATTACTAGAGCAGGCAGCGATAGAGCCCCTTAACAGACTTTCACTTATTACATTGGGTAATCAATATTTGGGGGGGTGCCGTCACTGAAGCGGATTTGTCTTGCGCCTTCCCTACCTGCTCCGCCGGCCCAGCCAACGGATAACCATCCGCATCAACGATCACCGAGCCTTGCACCCAACCGTCTTCTTTTGAGAAAAATAATCCGTCCCTTTTCTAACAGTACCGAGGTCTTTCAAGCGGGCATAAACGTCATGTTCAATCATGAAATCCCCTCAAACAGGACGCACCAACGCCCGGTTCTACCGGGCGTTGGCCAAGTTGAGAAGCCGCAGGTTCAGCCGGGCATTGATTCACGGCTGAAAGCGTCCAGCTCCCGCACCAGGCTCTGCGCTGCCAACATCACCAGTTCACGACCTTTTTCTGGCGTCGCCAGCGCCGGGTCCGAGCCCATGCGGCCATCGGGATGGCGTGCGCGGAAGTCCATCGCTTCGCGGATCGGGCCCCAAGGGGCGATCTGCGGCGAGTATTCAGCCGATTTGATCGAATCCGGATAGGCCCATTGTGTGACCGCAATCTCGGACGGCGTGGCGTGCACGCCGTGCCCCGTAGGGAACTGCTCGCGCGCAAGCTCCCCTACTCCCTCAAGGTCCCACCAATTGCACAACTTCAGCGCGAACCCTGCTGGGCGTCGAGCGAAGCTGGCTTCGGCGTAGAGCTCAGAGAACGCCGCCTCGATCGATGCAACGTTGCCACCGTGGCCATTGAGGAAGAGGATTTTTTCAAACCCGTGAGCGGCCAGCGAACGCACCCAATCTCCGATCGCCGCAATAAAGGTCGACGGACGCAGCGAGATGGTTCCAGGGAACCCAAGATGGTGCTGGGCCATGCCGATATTGAAGGTCGGTGCAATCAGGATGTCTGCGTTTTTTTGCGCTTCACCGGCGATGATTTCCGGGCACATCCAGTCGGTCCCCAGAAGACCGGTTGGACCGTGTTGTTCGTTCGAACCGATAGGGATCACGATGGTGCGGCTGCGTTGAAGAAATTGACCGATCTCGGCCCAGGTCGACAGGTGTAAAAGCATTTGAGTTCTCACTTTTAAAGGGTTCCTTGCGGAACATGACAAAGGACGCGGGTGGCAACAGATCAACCCGCACTGTATTCCGGAATCGCGCCGTCACGGGTTTTCGGCTTGGTCGACAGGATCACCAACGCTGCGCACAAAAATACGCACCCCACGATAACGATGCCAAGATTTGCGCTGCCGGTTGCGGTTTTTGCCCAGCCGATCATGGCCGGCCCCCAGAAGCCGCCGGAAAGACCGATGGTATTAATCAAGGCAATGCCGCCCGCCGCCGCCTCGCCCTTGATGTGTTCAGAGGGCATCGCCCACAAGACGGTGTAGGCCATAAACATCATGGCGGTTGCCAGGGTCAGCAGGGCCAGCGCGGCCATCAGGTTGCCGTCGGCAAAGGGGTACACCAGCAGCAGGCTCGCGCCGATCCCCGCAGGCACTGCACAGTGATAGCGTCTTTCACCGACACGGTCCGACCGGCGCCCTATCCAGTACATGCCGCAAGCGGCGGCGACATAGGGAATCGCGGCGTACCAACCCAGTTGCATGGTGTCGTTGACGCCCTGGGCCTTGAGGATTGCCGGCAGCCAGAAACTCATGGCGTAGATCGAGAAGATGATGCAGAAATAGGCGCTGGCGAGAATGTAGATTTTCGGGTCGCGCAACACCGCACGGAACGAATGGACGCGCCCGGTCGATTCACCCAGCTCACTGGCCAGCAAGGCCTTTTCTTCATGGCTCAGCCAGCGCGCCTCAGCGGGTCGATTGGAAAGGATGAAGAAGGTCAGCACACCAAGGAAGACACACGGCAAGCCTTCAATCAAGAACATCCACTGCCAGCCGGCCAGACCGCCAACGCCTTCGAACGTGGTGATCAACCACGCAGACAGTGGGCCGCCTACAATGCCGCCAATGGGGCCGGCGATAAACACGATCGCAATGGCCCGCGCCATACGTTTCGGACCGTACCAGCAGGACAGGTAATAAATCATGCCCGGTGCAAAACCGGCTTCGAACACCCCCAGCAGAAAGCGCATGGCGTAAAACATCGGCACGTTGCGCACGAACAACATGCAGGCCGAGGTGATGCCCCAACACACCAGAATACGGCTGAAGGTTTTCCGTGCGCCGACCTTCGGCAGCATCAGGTTGCTCGGCAATTCGAACAACACATACCCCAGAAAGAAAATACCGGCGCCCGCGCCATAGGCCGCATCGGAAAGCCCAAGGTCATTTTGCATCTGCAGTTTGGCAAAGCCGACGTTGATCCGGTCCAGATACGCAAATACATAACAGATGAACAGGAGTGGCAGCAGCCGCCAGTTGAGCTTGCGGTAAAGGGCTGAAATGGCATCACTTCGTGCCGGCGTCTGAAGAATTGACATGCGAATCTCCCGTTATTCTTGTTGGTCTGCGTTCGTCCTCAAGAATGTTGCACCGGCACCTCAGGACCAGCAAGAGCAACTAAGTTCGTGTAGTGTTGCTCTACAGGCAACGCTACATCTCTGGAGAGAGTTCCCGGCATGCGCGAAATCAATCAACAACGGCTGCGGTATTTTCATGAGGTGCTGACGCACGGATCCATTCGTGGCGCGGCCGACAGCATCAATACGTCGCCCTCGGTCATCACACGCCAGATCAAGCTGCTAGAAGAGGAAATCGGCGCAAAACTGTTCGAGCGCCAGGCACGTGGTGTTCAGCCCACCGAGGCCGCGGCGCACCTGCTGGAGTTCTGGCGCGGCTATCGATCGCACCAGGAGAAACTCGAAGATCAGTTGCAAGCGATCAAGGGCCTGCAGCAAGGCCATGTGCGCGTCGTCATCAGCGAGGGCTATGTCGATGCGTTGGTCGACAACGTGCTCGCGCCGTTCTGCAAGCAGTACCCCAAACTTGATGTGCGGCTGGACATCCTGCCCGTCGACGACGTCCTCAACGAAGTCGCCGAAAACCGTGCGCACATCGGCCTTGCGTACAATCCGCCGCCGCATCCGCACATCGACTATCGCGCGACGTTTTCGCAACCGGTGATGCTGTTGGTTCGCCCGGATCACCCATTGGCATTGCGAGGCGCGGCGGCAACCGTCGAGGATATCCTCGCCTGCCAACTGGTCCTGACGCCCACGACATTCGGTATCGGTCATGCGATCAAGATGCTCGAGTATGCCGAGAAAATCGAGATCCGCCCGGTACTCGTCAGCAACTCCCTCGCGGCGCTCAAGCGCATGGTGGAGGACGGCGGTTTTGCTTCGTTGCTCGGCGAATTCGCGGCCTATCGGGAAATCGCCAACGGCAGCCTGGCGGCGGTAACGATCGACCATCCGTTGTTTCTTGGGGTTGAAGCAAAACTGTTGGTGAAATCCGGTCGACCGTTGGCCGCCCCTGCTCAAGAGCTGCTGAACTGGATGTTGCAGCGCTTGCCGATGTTTGCGTCTGGTACAGGAGTGTCGAGTGCCTGACCTGAGCCCCACTTGAGGCTCAGTCCATCACCGAAGGAACGGGATGGATTTTTCGATATGCGCCTGATTATGTCCGCAGCGAACAGTTGACGTCTTTTGTCGGCCAACTGTTCGCCAACTCGTAGCGCCTCGCATGACTAAAGAACAACCTGCCTGCCTTGTAGAACAACGAGACAACACCCTTGCGGCAGAAACCATCAGAAAAATGTGATCTCGTAGCCGAATCGTGAGGCTGCATTGACGATATGTTCCCCCATGATCTGGCGTGCCGCCGTCGCATTTCGATCGATAAAAGCCTGCACGAGTTCTTCATGCTCCCCGCGCGCCGCGTGCGGAATGTTGCTGAACACCGGGCCGCGCCGCGCGAAGGTCATGGTGATCAGTGCGCGCATTGGCTCGAGCACTGTGCGAATCATCGTCTCGAGGTAGTCGTTGCCCGACGCTGCCGCAATGGCCCTGTGAAAATCGAGGTCGGCGTTGACGGTTTCCAGGGTCGGCTCGCCTTCGTATTGCATACGCAGGACCGCGGCCTGAATGATTTTCAGCTTGGCCGCAGTCATGTGCGTCGCGGTGAGCGCGGCGGCCTGGCTTTCCAGCACGGCCCGCACCTCAAACATATTTCGGATGGTGTTGTCACCGTCCAGCATCGGCGCACTCGCCTGCGGTGCCAAAGGCTCTGACGCTTGGGAGGCGGCGGAGACGAAGACGCCTACGCCCTGGCGAGACTGAATCAGCCCCTGCGCCCGCAGCGTGGCGATGCCCTCGCGCACCACGTTGCGGCTGACGCCGAAGTTCTGCGAGAGAAACTGTTCAGTGGGCAGACGGTCTCCCGGCCGCAGCCGCCCGGAAGCAATCTCGTCGCTCAGCGAGCGGGCGATGTGCTCGGCCAGATGAGGTCGCCGCGTTACGGGTTGCACATTCATTTCACTCATTCTTTTTCTCCCCTCACTTGTCTTCTTAATCTACATCAGAAGACTTGTTCCTGACAGTTGAAACTGAAATTCGCCAAACACATCAATAATATTAACTAATAAAAACAAATACTTAACAACAAGACAGGCCGAAATCCACTAAACAGCTCAGTTGTTCTGTTGAAGGACAACAGGATGTTATGTACGTTGCCCTCAACCTGGCACGGACGAATAAAAAAACTCGCCGTGCCAGCTTCGCAACCCGTTTGAGGCGCAATCCTATGAAAATTGCCAGCATTGAAACCATTCCGCTTCGTATTCCCTTCACCACGGGTGGCCGGTCCGCTGGCGGGGTCTGGGGGCCGAAAGACCTGCAAATGGTCGACTCTCTCGTGGTCAAGATCACCACCGACGACGGTATCGTTGGTTGGGGCGAAACCTTCGGCTTCACCGCGATCCCTGCGGTAAAAGTGGTGATCGACACCATCCTTGCGCCTGAACTGATTGGCAGTGACGTTACCCGACGGGAGAAATTACAGGGTGACCTGCAGAAGAAATTTCACGTTTTCGGTCGCAGCGGCGCGTTTATCTATGGCCTCTCGGCGATTGACATCGCGCTGTGGGATATCGCGGGCAAAGCCGCCAAAAAACCGATCTACCAGTTGCTGGGCGGGAGTGAGGCCACGTCTCTTGCGGCGTATGCAAGCCTGATCCGATATGCAGATCCCGAACTCATCCGCGTCAATGTGCAGCGCGCGGTCAACAGCGGTTTCCGCCACCTCAAGTTGCACGAAGTGGATATCGACGTCATCCGCGCTGCGTGCGAGGCCGCTGGCCCCGGCGTGGAAATCACCCTCGACGTCAACGCTCCGTGGACGGTGCGCGAAGCGCTGGACATGACCGAGAAACTTCGCCCGCTGAACCTGCGCTGGATCGAAGAACCGGTGTGGCCGCCGGAAGACTACTCGGGGCTGGCAAGGGTGCGCGCGCACGGCGGCATCCCGGTTGCGGCTGGCGAGAATGCCTCGACGCTCATGGACTTCCAGCACCTGCTTGAGGCCGGCGCGGTGGATTTCGTACAGCCGAGCCCCGCCAAAATGGGCGGCATCACCGAACTGCAAAAAGTCTATGCACTGGCCAACGCCCATGGCGTCACCGTGATGGTCCACGCCTTTTATGACGGCCCCGGCCTGCTGGCGGCGGTGCATGGAAGTGCAGCCCTGGGCGGTGCCAAGTCACTGGTCGAATGGCGTTACTTCGATCTCGAAGCGCAACTCTATGGCGACGCCATCATCCCGCGTAACGGACGCATCGACGTACCGCAAGGACCGGGACTCGGCATCGAGCCAGACCAGGACGTCATCCGGGACTACCGCTTCAAACCTTGACCCCATAAGCCGCTGGCTCATTGCAGCGTTGATCGACGCCGACGTGTCGGCCTCGATCAGCCATGACGACATTCTTGATAAAAATAAACACGAGGATTGATGACATGTTAGACAGGATCGTAGGACCCATCTTGCCCGTCGCCTTTGTGATCGCGCTGGGTTACATCGCCGGCAAGCGCGGACGACTTACCCATTCGGACAGCCTGCTGATCAGCCGCCTGGTGCTGGGCTGGATATTCCCGGCGTTACTTTTTGTCGGGATGGCGAGCACGCCCCGTGAACAGCTCTTCGACTTCAAGTTCATCGTGGCGACATTCATCGGCATCATGGGCATGTACACGATAGCGCTGGCGATCGGCTGGTTCAGCACTCGCGATCTCAAGGTGGCAACGCTCAAGGGCTTCGTGAACGGTTATCCAGACGCCGCCTTCATGGGCATCCCTATCCTGGGTGCAATGTTCGGCGCGGGCAGCATCTACTCGGTGCTGGTACTGAACCTGGTCGCGAGCCTGGTGATGATCCCGCTGACGACCATGTTGCTCACCATCGCCGATGGAAAGGCCAGTGGCGGCCAGGCGTTTTTGTCGAGCCTTTCAGGGGCGGTACGTCGTCCGCTGATGTGGGCGCCGGCCCTGGGGATTCTACTTTCCGTGCTGCAGGTCAAGTTGCCTCCGCTTGCGGCGGAGTCTTTCACCCTTCTCGGCAAAGCCACGCCCGGCGTATCCCTGCTGTGCCTGGGACTGATCATGTCGTCGGAGAAACTAAAAATGTCCGGTGAAGTCTGGGGCAACCTTGGGCTCAAGCTGCTCATTCACCCAGTGTTGATGTTCAGCGCCACGGTACTGCTCGGCACTCATGGCCTGTACGCGCAACAGATGATCCTGCTTTGCGCCCTTCCATCGGCGACGATCCCGGCGATGTTTGCGAACCAGACCGGCGCCTATCAAAGCGAAGCCGCGACCTCCATTCTGGTCAGCACCGTGCTGTCGATCGTGACGTTCTCCTTTGCGATCTACCTGATTGACGGCGGGCTTGCCGCTGCTTGACTGCGGGCTCGCGCAGGCGCCAGGCGAAAATCGCTGCGGCGACAGAGGCGTTGAATAAACGCGCTGGAGGCTGATACCACCACCATAAAAAACGGGACGCCAAGCGTCCCGTTTTTGCGAAAACAGATAGCACAAACAACAAGCAACCCGTGGCGAGGGAGCTCGCTCCCGCTGGCCTGCGCAGCAGGCCCATCTGTTGAACCCGTTTCGCCGCTCAGTGGAAACAATCCCCCTCACCACAGGTCAGCGTGAGTCGACCCTAGATTCGTAGACGTTTTCGAATGTCCGCTTCTGGTCGAGGCTGTGTAAAAACGTTTTTGATCGTAATAGGTGGCTGGATTCGACACAAAAATTGCGTTCCTACGCAAATTTCAGGTCTGCTGAGTTGCCGAGTGCCAGCAATCCTAGAGCTCCACTTTGTTGTTCGCGGACTGCGTCAAAAACTCGGTGATCAGTGACGTAACCTGCTGTTGGATTACCTCGCGCGGGCGAGCATTGTCGCCATCCCCGCAAATGATGCCATCGCCAGGAATGTCCTCTTCGAGCAATGCCACTGCACCTGGTTTGCAAATCGGCAAGAAGCTGAAATGGCTGGCGTCACCTATCTCGACATAGCGGCTGGACGCTTGGGGCAGGCGTGTGGCCAGGTTGGCGGACTCCAACTGAGCAGGCAGTTCCACCGATGGTGCGCCGGCAGCGATAACTAGCACTGGCACCGGCAGTGCCGCAAGGCTCTCATCTGTCATCCCGCGCGAGAGTCCCAGGTCCAAAGAAACCACAGCGGTGACGCGTTGATCGCGCAAATCTCCGGCCAGACCAGCCTTTAATGCCGGAGTACTCTCAGGGATGATCTTTTGATAATTGGTGCAACTGGATAACTGCGGATGGAGTTTGCAGTCACGGGCAAACAGGGCCGGGTCGAAACGAGCGCCGGCGATCTCCATTGCAGTCCAGCCGCCGAGTGAATGGCCCACTACAGCAATTTGACGCTTTGTGACCACGCCAAATTTTTCAGGTTGAGTGGTGACCGCCTCAATGGCCCGATGCAGGTCAATGGGTCGCTGCCATAACTGCGCCGCCGCTTGCGGGCTTCGATCATGGGTCGTGGTGCCGGGGTGGTTGACCGCTGCGACAATGTAACCCTTATGGGCCAATGCACTCGCCAACCAGTTCTGATTGTTCCAATTGCCTCTGAATCCATGGGAGAGCACCACCAATGGGTGCTCGCCAGCAGAGGGTGGCGCGTTGCGAACCGCAGAAGCACCGACAAACACCACATCGTCGCCGATCAACTGTGGGGTGACGGTCGTTGTACTGGGATACCAGACGACCATCTCCAGCGGACGCTCATTGTGTGGGTCCGGCAGGGTGTAGGATTGGAAGCCGACAGAGTTGACGTCAGCGAGAGCGCTGGTCGTCAGACAGGTTAAAAGCAGGGCGCCGAGAGCTGTTTTCAATGGGTTGTCTTCCTTGATTTAGATAGGGGTTCAGAACCTGGAACCCACCGATAGCGTGCATCACATCTCGCAAATTATAGAAATCCTGCGCCGTGAGCAGGTGAATCTGCACCGACATTAAAGTCGATACTCCGACTGACATGCATAGTTTTCGTTATCTGCATTGACCGGTCAGCAGCCGGGCTTTCGGGGCAAGTCCGAAGGGCCGCTCTTGGCCGATAGCTGCCCGTCGCGAAATGGTGCAATCGACCGACGCCCTTAAGGTTAGTTAACTCAATCCAGTATTGGGGGCAGGAAAGTGCTATTTAAGGATGCGTGCCGCCACCTTCGACACACGCCTGCGATAACAGAGTATCCCCCAGTATGCACACGCAATGGTTTTGAAAGGCTTCAACGGCATCTGCCACCCGCGCGGTTGAGTTCACTGAGCTAGCCACTTGGTAGCCGATCGACGAGGAAATCCACTAAAGTCTTCACCCTTCGGATCGGCGTACCAACGGTAGTGACCTAAAGAAGCGACTACATGTTGTGTTGGATCTCCAGCAACCTGAACGTCACTTTTCCGCCCTCAGTGGGATAGCCGGTGTTGTCCTGCACATATGCGCCCGCTTTGAAATACAGAGGTTTGGTCTTCCAGCTCGGGTCGATGGTGGTTCTCCAGTTGTATCCTGCTGCGCTGATGCCCAGCGCGCCCTTCGGGCTGAGGTGGATCTGGTAGGAAAAGTTGCAGTTGAGCGGCACCCCCGTCGCAATGGTAATGACCTGGCCCTCTTCATCGTCGGGGCGCATGCGCACCTTGGCGACAATGTTTCCCGTCGAAGCCGAGGTTTTGTATTGGTACTCCAGCTTCACCATGGGGCTGTTGCTGTCCTTGTTGTGAATCTGACCAATCACGATCTTGCCGGTGCTGGGCACCTGATTGACGGTAAGACTCGCCCGCAGAATGTTATCCGCCGCTGAATACTGCCAGTTGCGCACCGTTCCATCGCTATAGGTTTCCCGCAACTCGCTGCGCGGGTAAATAGCGTTGGCCGTCCTGGAACCCGTCACAGGCGCCCAGAAAGAAAGGGTAGCGGCTTCAGAACTGAAATACTGATCCTTGAAACCTTGCGCCAATCGAGGCGTTTCTATGGTGGCCGGTGGGCTGCCTTCAGGGATGCTCAAATTCCAAGTGGCGAGGTCTATCATGTCAATAATCCTGTATGCGGGGAATGTTGCGGCCACAGTTGCGCTCGAACCGATGCTATTGAGCTGTGTCAATTGGGTCTGCTGATCAGGAAATCCGTGTGGCGGTAGATTGACGTCAAATGCTCGTCGAGGTGGTTATTGCAGGCTTTGTGCCTGCGGGTGCAGCCGTTCGTCGGCTGTTTTGGAAGTTTATGGAACTAATCCGGCTTGCTTGGCAGCTGCAGCGAAGGGACTTAAGCCATCAGCGGTGGACGGGGCGTCGTTCAGCTCGGGGCCGATCTCCAACAACACGGCCCAGCCGCGTAGCACCGGTCCACGCAGCCCCAGCAGAAGGCGCGAGCCGATCATCACCAACCCTTCGATATCGAAGTCGTTGTCCTTACCCGGGATACGCAGGAAGTCGCGTAGCTGAGGATCTTCAGCAATGGCCGCGGCCAGGTCGTTACCGTGACGGCGCCCGTTTTTTTGTGTCCCACCTTTTATCGTCCCTCACCCGCGCGCAGACCCAAGCCGCGCTCAAGGCGTCATCGCCGACTATTCTGGAATCTGGGTACCCGACCGGTCGCACCGAAGGAGGTCGCTCGTTTATGCACTTGTCCTTTTCGAAATCCGCCGCGATTCGATCTGATGCATGAAGGCAAATCGAGCCGCGCCGTCATCGATTTCCGATGAACTACCGGTCTGGGGCACGGCCCAGGCACTCTGCCCACCCTGAAACGGAGACGCCAGCATGAGTACCTTGCAACTACACCCCGCACTGGACAATGGTATCCAACCCGCCGCCGCGAATTTCGCCGGTGGCACCCTGCAATGCCTGTGTGCGACCGACAAGGTCGAGGTCAAGATCGACGCACAAACGCTGCATAACCACGCGTGCGGTTGCAGCAAATGCTGGAAACCGCAAAACGCGACATTTGCCGTCATCGCCGTGGTGCCACGAGATAAGGTCAGCGTCATTGCCCATGGCGAAAAACTGGAGGTCGTCGACGAAACCGCCACCATCCAGCGCCACGCCTGCAAGCAGTGTCACGCCCATCTATTCGGGCGCATCGAGAACAAGGACCATGCGTTTTATGGCCTGGACTTCGTCCACACCGAGCTTTCGCCACAGAGCGGATGGGCTGCGCCGGGATTCGCGGCGTTCGTATCCTCCATCATCGAAACCGGTACGCCGCCAGCGCAAATGAAGGCTATTCGCGAGCGCCTGCGCTCGATCGGCCTGGAACCCTATGACTGCCTGTCCCCGGACTTGATGGACGCACTGGCGATTCACGTCGCCAAACAGAAAGGCCTGCTCCCCGCCGCCTGATCGATCGCCGCGGTTTTTTCCCGGGCCGCGGCGTCGATTCACCTTTGATGTTGTGCACGCCAAAATAATCAATTGGAACTATGGAAAGCGGACGCTGGAGCTACCAGATCCGTCATGCCCATAGGTCTATCTATAAAACCGCTTGTCGCGGCGTTAAACCTTGCCAAGATCGATGCGGCTGATCGCGAATACTTCGAACAGCAGATACGCCCCTTACTGACGCTCCCCGGCATTGAACTCATCGGAGAGATTGCTGATGGGGACAAGTGATACATGACGTATTCGATAGACGTTTTTCAGCCAAGGTGATGGCGCAACGTTACGTCGACCTCTACCGGACACTTACCGATAGGGTTTGATTTCGTGGTGCCTTGAAATAGCCCATGAAAAATTCATCCAGCGTTCCTGAACAGCCTCAACCAAAGCCCTGCGCAAATGAACCCATTGCACACAGCTTGTATGTGCTGGTCGATCACAACACGTACCTGGTAGCCAACGCGTTTGGCGATATCGACGGTGGCGCCGTGGGCATGTTTCACCACGACACTCGGTTGTTATCCAAGTACCAATTGACCGTGGCGGGTCGGCGTCCATCGCTGCTCTCAGCAGCGGTCAGTCAGAGCGGCAACAGGGCCCGAATTTGATTCGGCTGGACGTGAAGCTCTAAATTGCCTGTCATCCAATAGAATTCTGTCAGCAAAGCTCCTCTTTCAAAGCCAACATTTCAACTCGTAATTCGCCGATCAACTCCGCGATAGCTCGGCTGGACGTTAGTTTTTCGGTTCTAACGCCAGTGACCAATAATTGGACATGACCCGATGACGGTTCGAACACTTTTATCATGAGCGATCCATCTGGATTGGAGGTGCAGATGCAAGAAAGAGGCAGAAAACCACACTCAATGATGTGGCGAAGCTCAAGTATGGAAATCATGACTCACGTCCTCAAAGTCAAAGGTCGTTTGCGCTTCTGTCTAGTAATAATAGGCAACCCAGCCTCGAGCTGACCGAGATCGCGACCAATTGCATCCGCGGGGCAGCGACCGGCCAATGTCGGCCTCTCACGACTGACCGAAAATCGCCGATGAGAACAATGAGACATTCCTGATCGATTAAAGGCGTTCGCGTGAACATTTTTACCTGCTTGCGCAGCAGAAATCGGGAGGGAGTCTAATATTGAATTGCCATAGATCGGTCCATCCCCTATCTGCGTAAAGAGGCGAAGGACCATTGGCAGGTAGGTGTCTCTGGAGCCAACACCGGACCGGTGCTGACTAAATAGATTCAAAATTGGAGGGAACCATGAGCAATCTCATCGCCGGCGGCGAACCACCTGAAGCCGTTCGCCTCATGGTCAAGGTTTATGCTTACTTGCTGCTCGCAGGATTTGCGTTTGTTCCGGCCTATCTGATTGGCTATTTATACTTCTTCCAAGACCCCACCCTTACATTCGAGAACCACCTGTTCCATATCATTGCGATCACGGCAGCCACCTTGGCGGGCTTGTTTGTGACTTACGTCACGTGGCGCTGCTATCAGTCATCGGGAGATCCGCTGCTGCGATGGATGACGCTAGGTTTTCTCGGTTTTGTACTGATCTACGCGTTGCATGGTGCGTTCACCGGGCAAGCCCACCACAATATCTGGCTCTTCCTGCTGTATGGACCGGCCTCTCGTCTGGTCATGTCGATTCTGCTGTTAGTCGGAATGCTGTCGTACCACCGCCCGCCTGATGACGCGGACCAACGAATGAAGGCCCGCCCGTGGCTGACCTGGATAGGACTGTTCCTGTTGGTTGATGTGGCAGTGGCGTACGTCGCGAATTCACCGATCGCCGGCAATCTCTCGGTGCGCCTCTCGATGGAAGGTGGTGCCCTCATTCTTTCCACATTGACCGTGGTAATCCTCCTGCTGCGCCGTATCCGTTCGCCGCTGATGATGATTTTTGTCGTCTCGGTCACCGCGTTCGCGCTGTCATCGCTTGCCTTCATCCTTGCACGTCCGTGGAACCACATGTGGTGGCTCGCTCATGCGATCTTCGCCGGCGGGTTCTTCATGCTGAGCTATGGCGTCGTGCAAGCGTTCCTCACCACGCGGTCGTTCTCGAAGATTTACAGCCAAGAGGAGTTGATGGCGCGGCTTGCCGAAGCGATGGCGTATACCGAAAGCGCCTTGCAGGAACTGCAGCGCACCAATCAAGAACTCGGGCACCTTGCGGCCACCGACCCCCTGACTGGCGCTGATAATCGGCGTCGGTTCATGGAGCGGGTCGAAGTCGAAATGGGCCGGACCAAGCGCGGCGGTGAGCCGTTCTCCGTGTTGGCACTCGACCTGGATAATTTCAAGTCCATCAACGATCGCTTCGGGCATCAGGTGGGCGATGACATCCTCAAGGATTTCGTGGAGAAATGCCTCGATTCGATCCGCCCGTATGACGGCGTAGCCCGAGTGGGCGGGGAAGAATTCATGATTCTGCTACCGCAGACTTCGCTTGAAGGCGCGCACGTAATCGCTGAGCGACTGCGAAACACCGTCGCAAATAATTCTTTTCATGGCCTGCAGCGGTTAACCGTGGTCACCGTGAGCATCGGCGTAGCGCAATCCGGCCGCGACGGCGACACCATCGACGCCATTCTGCGTGCAGCCGATCAACGTCTGTATCACGCTAAACACGAAGGCCGTAACCGTGTGGTCACGACCATAGAAGCCAGCCTACAATCGCTGTGACAGCGTTGGCACCGATGTTCAGCTTTGTGCCACAGCATTGGGCGTTAGGTTGGTGATGTACCATTAAGCCACGGCATCGAAGCTGAGGTTTGCGGCTAGCAAAGCCGGCTTTCATCTCCTTGGCGTTGATCCACTCATGTCATGCCTGCCTGATCACAGGGAGGGAGCAATGCGTATCCCCTTGTTTTACGCGATGTCGGCTGCACTGTTCTTGAGCGGATCTGCGTGCCTTGCGCAAACCACGGGCGCGCCTCCCCCTGTCCCGACGAATACAGCCCCGACAACCCCTGCCGGAACGGCGCCCGTCACGGCACCGGTCAAGGATGCCGTGTTTACGCAGGAGCAGTTGGCCCAAATGCTGGCGCCCATCGCCCTTTACCCGGACCCGTTGCTGGCGCAGGTATTGATGGCGAGCACCTACCCCGGCGAAATCGCCGAGGCGGTGACCTGGTCCAAGGCTCATCCGGACGCCAAGGGCGACGAGGCGGTCAAGCAAGTGGCCAGCCAGCCGTGGGATCCGAGCGTGCAGGCACTGGTCGCCTTCCCGCAGGTCCTGGCCACGCTGGGACAGGACCCGGTCTGGGTACAACGCCTGGGTGATGCCTTCCTCGCGCAGCCGGACGATCTCATGGATGGCGTGCAACGCTTGCGTCATCAGGCGCAAGCCGCAGGCAATCTTCAGAGCAACCAGTACCAGAACGTGACGGTGCAGAATGTTGCGACACCGGCACCCGCGCCCACCGCTCAGGCACCCGCCCCCGCGCCTGCCAGCAGCACGTCGACCATCATCATTCAGCCCGCCGATCCGCAGGTGGTGTACGTACCCGCTTATAACCCGACAACCACCTACGGCACTTGGGCCTACCCTGCGTCGCCGCCCCCGTACTACCCGCCGCCGCCCGCCTATTACCCCGGTTCGGCACTGATGGCCGGATTGGCGTTCGGGACCGGTGTGGCGATCATCGGCTCGCTGTGGGGAGACTGTGACTGGGGCAATAACGACATCGACATCGACGTCGATCGCTACAACAACATCAATCGCAACAACCAGATCACCAATAATCAAAACAAGTGGCAGCACAACGCCGTTCACCGTGATGGCGTTCCCTATCGAGACTCCCGGAGCCGTGGACAATACGGCCGGCAACTCAACGGTGCCAATCAGCGTGAGGCGTATCGAGGGGACGATGCCCAGCGCGCCCAGGCCCGTGAAAATGCCCGTAGTTCAATGGACAAACGCGGTATCGAACGACCTGCCACCAGCAACCGCCAGGCCCGTGATCAAGTGCGCAGGGCGCAGTCCGATGCCTCGGTCGGCAATCGGATGCAAGCCGGTGCGGACAGACCGAGGACGGCTGACCGGAGCCAGGGCACGGCCAAAAACATCCGTGAGAATCAGCAGCCCAGGAGAGAGAACGCTCAGGTGAATCAGCGCACAAAAGACTCTTCGCAGGTGCGCCAGACTGCGCAGAGGCAACCGGCCGCCAGTCGCGGCAGCGCCCGCGACAATGCCTTCGCCGGCGCGCGCTCCCCTTCCCAGTCCAACGCACAAGCACTTCGTGGCCGGACCAGCCAGGCATCCACCCAGCGCCCGAGTGCCGCGCGGTCGGCCGGTCACCAGATCAGTCGGCCGTCCATGCCGGCGCGTTCAAGGGGGGGGCGTCGGTGAACAACTCTCTGCAAGTGAAGATCCTCACGGGCCTGCTGGCGATAACGGCCGGCTTGGCGTGGACGTGCATGGCAGCGGCACAGGAGGCATTTCCAACACCGGAAGAAGCTGCTGAGGCGTTCGTCAAGGCCTTGGGTACGGGAAAACCCGATCAGGTACGCCTGACAGAGCTGCTGGGCGATGACTGGCGCACCTACATTCCCCGCGAAGGCGTGCAGAGCAGTGATGTGGAGGCGTTCTTGAAGCAGTATCACGAGCAGCACAAGATTGAAAAACCCAGCGAGCGCAAGGCGATCCTGGCAGTCGGCAGTGACCACTGGACACTGCCTATCCCCATGACAAAAGGTACGAACGGCTGGCGCTTCGACATGAAGGTCGCCGGCATCGAAATCCGTGCCCGTCGCATTGGCCGCAACGAACTGGACGCCGTGCAAGCGGCGCTGACCTATCACGATGCTCAGATGGACTATGCCTCAGTGGATCGTGACGGGGACGGCGCACTTGAATATGCGCAGAAAATCTTCAGCACCCCCGGCAAGCATGACGGCCTCTATTGGGCGGACGACGACAGCGGTCAGATCAGTCCGTTGGGGCCGTTGTTCGGCAAAGCCATCAACGACGAAGACTGGCATGGTTACCACTTCCGCATCCTTGATGCCCAAGGTCCGTCGGCACCAGGTGGCGCCTACAGCTACCGCATCGGCGACAAAATGAGCCGAGGCTTTGCCCTGATCGCCTGGCCGGCAAAATATGATGACACCGGGGTGATGAGTTTCATGATCAGTCATGAGGGACAGGTGTTTGAGAAAGACCTTGGCCCCAATGGCGAAAAACTGGCGAAGGCAATGAAACGCTTTGATCCGGATGACAGTTGGAAGGAGGTTTCTGAAGACCAGTAGCCATCCAGACGTTGATATCAGGTCATTCTGGAAAATCACTTTCCGGCATCGGCGAGGAGTGACCGGCGGACAAGCTGCTGGCATGAGTCGTGAAAAAAACGGAGGTTGGGAACAAGGCTGCAGCCTTTGCTACTTGAACGACACGGACAAAAAGCGCCCCCCTACTTCGCCGTCCCGCCACGCGGCTTATAAAAAAGAAACATCGAGGTCTCGGCGGTCTTGATGTATTTCCTCGCCCAGGCAGGTTTCACTTTCCTGTCGTGGAAATACATCGCGCCATGGGTTCGGTCGTTCAGTTGCTTGTTGAGCGCTTTGCGCGCGATTTCCTTGGCCATCGCGTATTGGGTTTCTTCCTGGACCTGATCCGAGCGTCCATCACACCACCACGAAAACTGACAATTTTTGCTTTCAGAACCCTGCTTGACCACGGCGCATACCGTGTCCGGAAAGCCCTCATGGCCCAGGCGGTTCATCACGACGCTGGCGACGGCTTCCATGTCGGCGGACGATTTTCCTTTGGACTCCCAATAGATGGAGCGGGACAGACAGGTGATTGCATCGTCCAGCGGCGACGCGCCGGCGGGATCGACGGCCTGAACTTCAGAGGTGGTGATGGTTTCGGACTTGGGCACAGGGACTTCGGTGCCCTTCTCCGCAGCTTTTTGTTCCAGCACCTCGGCCTTGTCCTCAGCCATTTCCTTTTTTTGCTCCTGCTCAGACGCGATGACGTGGCCTGCGAAAAGGGTTATTGCCAAGCAGGTGACTATCCAGACAACTCGCATGATCGACCCTTCGGACGGAACCGCAAGCACGCCGAACTGGCGACTTTGCTTGATTGTAGTTGCCAGAATTGATTCCAACAGACGGACAAAAAAACTGTCGTCGAGCGTGAAAAGTCATTGCGCTCGCGGGGGTGAAATCGCGCATCATGGGCGCAGTCAGCTCAAGGGGATTTCCATGCGCTTCAAATCATCTGCCATGCGTCTTGCCACGTTGTCACTGGGGATGTTGTTCGCCGCGAATGCATTGGCGGCCGACGAGAAACAACTGATTGATTCGATCAACCTCTACCGCAGCCAGGTGCAGCGCTGCGCAGGTCAGGTATCGCAGGAACTGCCACCGCTGGCCGGCGACCCACGGTTGGCGCTGAACGCCAACAGCGTCGGCAATCTGCAGCAGGCAATGGCCAGCGCGGGTTACCCGATGAAGAATGTACAGGCGATCAGCCTGTCCGGGCCGCGTGATGCGCCATCGGCGATGAAAGCGATTCAGGAAAGCTTTTGCCAGATCGTGCTGGACCCGCAATTCGTCGATGTCGGCGTCAGCCACCAGGACCGCGAATGGCGCATCGTGCTGGCGCGTCCATTGTTGAGCGCTCGCCTGGGCGACTGGCAGGCGGAAGGCCAGAAGCTGCTGGCCGAGCTCAACATCGTACGCAGCCAACCGCGCCAGTGCGGCACGCAATCCTTTGCCGCCACCACGCCACTGGCCTGGAACGCCGCGCTGGCGACGGCGGCCGAGGAGCACGCCCGGTCGATGGCCAACAACAATTACTTCGATCACAAGGACCGCGATGGCCGCATGCCGGGTGACCGGGCTGAATTGGCCGGTTATGGCGGCGGGCAGGTCGGCGAGAACATCGCTGCCGGCCAGGACACCGTGCGCAAGGTGGTCGAAGGCTGGGTGTCCAGCGCCGGTCACTGCGCGAACCTGATGAACCCACAGTACCGGGAGTTGGGCGCGGCCTATGCGGTTGATCCGAAGAGTGATCCGGGGATTTACTGGACGGCGATGTTCGGGGCGCAATAAGTTCAGAACGCCGATAGAAAAAAACCGGAGCCCTGTCATGGGGCTCCGGTTTTTTTTTGCAATCAAATCCTTCATCGACCCTGTCGATCAGCCGGTCATTAATAGTGATTGGACGCCCCTCTAAAGTTGCTCTTAGTCTGCGCACAACAATTCCGGGGATAGCGGAATACTCATTTCACGGAAGCAGGCGAGAATGTCATGTCAGAGCGAGTCTTGATCGATGGGTTCGCCAGGCGTGTGGACTATCTGCGGATGTCTGTCACTGACCGCTGCGATTTCCGTTGCGTGTATTGCATGGCTGAAGACATGCAGTTTCTGCCCCGCCAACGGGTACTGACCCTGGAAGAAATCTATCAACTGGCCGAAAGCTTCGTGGCGTTGGGCACCCGCAAGATCCGTCTCACGGGCGGCGAACCGCTGATCCGTCCGGGGGTGGTGCAGCTGTGCGAAAAGATCGCCGCCCTGCCTGGCCTGCGTGAACTGTGCATGACCACCAACGGGTCTCAGCTGGGCAAACTTGCAGCGCCCTTGTTCGAGGCCGGGGTCAAACGGCTCAACATCAGCCTCGACAGCCTGGACCCGCAACGCTTTCGTGAACTGACGCGCACCGGCGATCTGGCGCAGGTCATCAACGGCATCGACGCGGCCAACGCCGCGGGATTTCGCCATACCAAACTCAATTGCGTGGTGATGAAGGGCCGTAACGACCACGAGATCAACGACCTCGTGAGCTTTGCCATCGACCGAAATCTCGACATTTCTTTCATCGAAGAAATGCCCCTGGGCACCATCCATGAACACAGCCGCGCCGAGTCGTTTTATGCAAGCAGCCAGGTACGTGAGCGGATCGCCGAGCGCTACACGTTGATCGAGTCCGCCGAGTCGACCCAAGGCCCTTCGCGCTACTGGCGCCTGGCCGAGGCCCCGCAGATTCGCCTGGGGTTCATTTCCCCCCACAGCCACAACTTTTGTGGCACCTGCAATCGGGTTCGGTTGACGGTGGAAGGTCGTCTGCTGCTGTGCCTGGGCAATGAGCACGCTGTCGACCTCAAGGCCGTATTGCGCAGCCATCCCGGCCATCCCGAGCGCCTGGAAAAAGCCATCATCGAGGCGATGAAACTCAAACCCTATCGGCACACTTTCGAAGTGAACGACGAGGTCCAGGTGGTTCGCTTCATGAACATGACGGGCGGCTGAACACCATGATCGTTAGACCCAAACCCAATCTGATCGGCGTCCTGACGTCACTCAAGGGCTCGATCGCCAAACGAATTGCCTGGCGCAGTCTTCTGGTGACGCTGCTCGCCTCGGCCATCGTGCTCATCGAAACCTTGCACCCGAGCTATTTTTCCAAGGTCAGTGCAACGCCCTTCACCCTGCTGGGTTTGTCGTTGTCGATCTTCATGAGCTTTCGCAACAACGCCTGCTACGACCGCTGGTATGAAGCGCGCAAAGCCTGGGGCGACATGCTGGTGGATGTTCGCTCGATGGTGCGCGAAACCCAGGTCATCAAGGACGCGAACGAGCGACACCATATCCTCAGCAACCTCTGCGGCTTCGCCCATGCGCTCAATGCCAAACTGCGCAAAGAAAACGAACTGGCGGCCAGTGGTGAATGGCTGAACCCGATGCCCAAGGACAACGCGGCGGATATCAGCGGGCAGATTCTGCTGCAGGTCGGTCAACAGTGTTCGGTGCTCGCCGAGTCAGGCGCGATCAATGAATGGCGCTACACGCTCATGGCCAACCATTTGACCCGCCTGACCCAGGCCCAAGCCGTTTGTGAGCGAATCAAATACACGCCACTGCCCTTCCCCTACACCTTGTTGCTGCACCGGACCATCTACCTGTTCTGCATTTTGCTGCCCTTCGCGATGGCCGAGCCACTGGGCTGGCTGACACCGATTTTCACCGCCATTGTCAGCTATACCTTTTTCGGTCTGGACGCGATTGGCGATGAGTTGGAAGACCCGTTCGGTCGCGATGAAAACGACCTGCCCATCGATGCATTGGTGCGCAGCGTTGAACGAGATGTACTGGCGGCACTGGGCGTGACACAACTGCCGCCGCCGCTGGAACCGGTGGACTATGTGTTGAGCTGATGGGCTCGATGATTCACCGGGCATTGGCACATGCCAGTAGACGCAGAACCTGTGGGAGCGGGCTTGCTCGCGAAAGCGGTCAGTCAGTTGACATCAATGTTGGATGTGCCGACCTCTTCGCGAGCAAGCCCGCTCCCACAGGGGATTTTCGGTTTCAGAACAATTCGCTGAAGGGGCAGGCAGCGGCATCTGGGCCGACGGTGTCACCGCGCACCGGCCGAGCAATCGCCCGGGCGCGGCCTCCGCCGGTGACCGGGGGTTGAAGCATGACGCACTTCACGCCTCCACCTGCACCACTTCAATCCCGAGTTTCTGATAGTCCTCGACATTGCCCGACGCCACGTGGCGCTCGGTGATCAGGGTATGAATGCGCTGACACGGCGCGACCACGAACGGCTCCACCGCCCCCAGTTTGTCGGCGGTGGTGACGGCTACGACATGGGAGGCGCTGGCGAGCATCGCCTGTTTGACCGGCACCTCGTCGAAATGCAGGGAGCTGATGCCGACTTCCGGGTGAATCGCACAGACGCCCGTGAACAGCAGATCAGCCTTGATGCCCTCGATCAGCCGCAGGGTTTCATGTCCGCTGGCCGACATGGTCGCGGGGTTGAGTTGCCCGCCGGCCAGAATCACCGTGATGCCTTTGTATTCGGCCAGGGTGATCGCGATCATCGGCGAGGCGGTGACGGCCGTGATTGCAATGTCCAAAGGTAGCGATCGGGCGATCTGCAGCGTCGTGCTCCCCGAATCGAAAATCACAATCTGGCCGTTGTGTACCTGGCGTGCGGCGAGTTTCGCCAGGTGGGTTTTCACCTCATCGGTTTCGCTGACGCGGGTGAAGTAATCCTTGCCGGTGTCCTTGGGCCGCGGCAACGCCCCGCCGTGCACCCGCTGCACCAGCCCGGCGGTCGCCAGCTCCGCCAGATCACGGCGAATGGTGTCTTCGGACACCGCGAAATGCTGGCTCAGCTCGCCCGCCATGACCTTGCCGTCACGTTCGAGAATCAACAAGATTTTTTGCCGACGCAGATGAGGGAGTTCGGCGGCTGAATGTGAATCGCGCATGTTTTTGCCCGCTTTTGCGTGTAGTTGCGTGTTTTCGCGAGACTAGCCAAAGCGCGGGGTAAACACAATCCAGCCAGCTATCGATTGTTTCGATGATTCAAATCATGAAGCCGAATTTTTTATTTGTTTGTGACCTATTCAAGATGGCGCCATCACACATGTTTTGGATGAAAACTTCATGAATCTAAATTTTGCCTTTGCCTGCATGATCGTGGTCTCGTTTGCCATTGCGTTGGGGCACGCCTGATCAGCGGAAACCAAGGGGTTGCCGAAGCAGAAGTGGTCGAGCGCCTGGCAAAAGCCGGCGGAAAAGCCGTAATCCCTCCCAACAAGGTCTATAACCCGTATCCACATGATTTGGATCAGGGAGCCTTGAAGGCGCCCTCGCTAAATTGATCTCTTGAAAAAAGCCGACAAGTGACTGTCCGCCAGGAGATTTCCCCCGCATGAAAGCAGCCCTGAAAATTGCCGCCAGTGATTCCGCGTTCGATTGTTTCCACACCTCCCGAGAAGTCATTGCGCTCAATCAAACTGACTACACCGATGTCGCGGTTGCGGTGTTCTCTGTGGAAGATGTGATGACGGGCGCCCTGGACGCCCTGCAGCGTACCGGTTTTGATATCCCCATTTTTCTCGTCGCCTCCCCCGGTTCCGGCAACCGCGCCCGGGACGTCTACCAGCACCTGCAAGATGTTCTGCTTCAGGTGAATGGCATTTTTGACCCCTCACGCAACAACGCCGAATACCATGGCAACCAATTGGAGACTGCGGCAAAAGCCTATGAAGAAAGTCTGCTGCCGCCGTTCTTCGACGCGCTCAAGCACTACACCGAATCGGCCAACGCTACGTTTGCCTGCCCGGGTCACCAGGGCGGCCAGTTTTTCCGCAAACACCCGGCTGGCCGGCAGTTCTTCGACTTCTTCGGCGAGACCCTGTTTCGCGCCGACATGTGCAACGCCGATATCAAGCTCGGCGATTTGCTGATCCATGAAGGCCCGGCCCTTCTGGCGCAAAAACACGCGGCGCAGGTGTTCAACGCCGACAAGACCTACTTCGTACTCAATGGCACATCGGCCTCCAACAAGGTGGTCACCACCGCGCTGCTCACGCCTGGCGATCTGGTGCTGTTCGACCGCAACAACCACAAATCCAATCACCAGGGTGCGTTGATCCAGGCCGGGGCGACCCCGGTTTACCTGGAAACCGCGCGCAACCCTTATGGGTTCATCGGCGGAATTGACGCCCATTGTTTCGAAGAAGGCTATCTGCGCGAACTCATCTGCGAAGTCGCACCGGACAAGGCCGAGCTGCCACGGCCGTTTCGTCTGGCGATCATTCAGCTGGGCACCTATGACGGCACCGTCTACAACGCCAGACAGGTCGTCGATCGCATCGGCAAACTGTGCGACTACATCCTGTTTGACTCGGCGTGGGTGGGCTATGAACAGTTCATCCCGATGATGAAGGACTGCTCGCCGCTGCTGCTGGATCTGCACGAGAACGACCCCGGCATCTTTGTCACGCAATCGGTGCACAAACAGCAGGCGGGGTTTTCCCAGGCGTCGCAGATCCACAAGAAAGATCGCCATATCAAGGGCCAGGCCCGTTATTGCAGCCATGCGCAGCTGAACAACGCCTTCATGGCCCAAGCCTCCACCAGCCCGTTTTACCCGCTGTTCGCCTCACTGGATGTGAACGCGCGCATCCACTCCGGCCGCAGTGGCCTGCGCCTGTGGGAAGACTGTGTGAAGTTCGGCATCGACGCGCGCAAGCTGATTCTGGAAGCGTGCACCATGGTTCGCCCCTTCGTGCCGGACACCATTGACGGTCGCCCCTGGCAGGACCATCCCACTGAAGACATCGCCAAAGACATCCGCTTTTTCGAATTCCATCCGAAGGATCGCTGGCATGCCTTCAGCGGTTACGCCGACAAGCAATACTTCATCGACCCCTGCAAGTTGCTGTTCACCACGCCCGGCATCGACCCGGTCGATGGCAGTTACACCGACTTCGGTATCCATGCCGGCATCCTCGCCAACTTCCTGCGCGAAAATGGCATCGTTCCGGAAAAGTGCGATCTGAACTCGATTCTGTTCCTGCTCACCCCGGCCGAAGACTGGGCGAAGATGACGCATCTCGCCTCACAGATCGCGCGCTTTGAACGCTTCATCAGTGATGACGCGCCGATGAGCCGGGTGTTGCCGGCCATCTATGCGCAGCATCAGGAGCGCTATCGCAACTACACCATTCGCCAACTCTGCCAGGAGATGCACGACCTCTACCGCACCCACAACGTCCAGCAATTGCAGAAGGCAATGTTCCGCAAGGAACACTTCCCGAAAAAGGCCATGAACCCACAAGCAGCGCAGTTCGAATTCATCCGTGGCAACGTCGAACTGGTGGCGCTGGCCGACGCGCAGGGGCGCATCGCTGCCGAAGGTGCGCTTCCCTATCCACCCGGCGTGCTCTGCCTGGTGCCCGGGGAAATATGGGGCGGTGCGGTGCTCAAGTACTTCCTGGCGCTGGAGGAAGGCATCAACTCACTGCCTGGCTTCACGCCGGAACTCCAGGGCGTGTACTTGAAACAGGAAGGTGATCGCATTCGAGCCTACGGGTACGTGATCAAGACGCGCCCACATTAAGTGACGCGCACATCATCTGTAGGAGCATGGCTTGCCCGCGATGGGGCCCTCGAGTACACCAACAGCATCGCGAGCAAGCTTTGCTCCTACAGGGCCGGTTTGCACAGATCTCATTCAGATAACAATTGCCCGCAGCCACTGATGCGCCGGGGCGCGATGCGGCTCACAGGGGGGAATCAGCCCAGGGGTAAACGTGATGGCGAGTGGATATCTGCGCGAAGCCGATTATGCTTCAAGAAACCTTGCAGCGATGCGAGGCCGTCAGCCTGTGTGCATGCTTCGCGCAATCCGTAATCCGACGACATCAGCCCCAGGGCCTGGGTGCGGCAAAAAGGTAACGAGGTACTCCGGCCTATAACAAGAACGACGGAGAAGACTCATGGCCGCAATCGACAACACTTCCACGGGCAGCGCGCCCCACCACGGGATCACCAAGGAGGAGCGCAAGGTCATCTTTGCCTCGTCCCTGGGCACCGTGTTCGAGTGGTACGACTTCTACCTTTATGGGTCTCTCGCGGCGATCATTGCCAAGCACTTCTTCGCCGGCGTCAATGAGACAACGTCCTTCATCTTCGCGCTGCTCGCGTTCGCCGCGGGCTTCGCGGTACGCCCCTTCGGCGCCATCGTGTTCGGCCGACTGGGGGACATGATCGGACGCAAACACACCTTTCTCATCACCATTGTGATCATGGGTATCTCCACCGCCGTGGTGGGCTTTTTGCCCGGCTACGCGACCATCGGCGTGGCGGCACCGATCATCCTGATCAGCCTGCGCCTGCTGCAAGGCCTGGCCCTGGGCGGTGAGTACGGCGGCGCGGCGACCTACGTGGCCGAGCATGCGCCGAAAGGCAAACGCGGCTACTTCACCTCGTGGATTCAAACCACTGCAACCCTTGGGCTGTTCCTTTCGCTGCTGGTGATCCTCGCCTGCCGAACCATTCTCGGCACCGAAGCATTCGAGGCCTGGGGCTGGCGGATTCCGTTCCTGCTGTCGATCCTGCTGTTGATCGTCTCGGTGTACATCCGCTTGCAACTCAGCGAGTCACCGGTGTTCTTGAGAATGAAGGAAGAAGGCAAGTCGTCCAAGGCGCCGCTGACCGAATCCTTCGCCCGCTGGGAAAACCTCAAGATCGTGATCATGGCCCTGCTCGGCGGCACTGCCGGCCAGGCCGTCGTCTGGTACACCGGACAGTTCTACGCGCTGTTCTTCCTGCTGCAGACGCTGAAGATCGATCCGCAGACCGCCAACCTGTTGATTGCCGGCTCCCTGCTGATCGGCACGCCGTTCTTCGTGATATTCGGCAGCCTGTCCGACCGCATCGGCCGCAAGGGGATCATCATGGCCGGCTGCATCCTGGCGGCAGTGACCTACTTCCCGATCTTCCATGCGCTGACCCAATACGGTAACCCCGACGTGTTCATTGCGCAGGAGAAGAACCCGGTCACGGTGGTCGCCGATCCCGGCCAGTGCTCGTTCCAGTTCGACCCGGTGGGCAAGGCCAAATTCACCAGCTCCTGCGACCTCGCCAAGACGGTGCTGGCGAAGAAGGCCATTCCCTACAAGAACGTGAAAGCCGAACCGGGCACCGTCGCGCAGGTCCGCATCGGCGACAAGGTGATCCCGAGTTTCGAGGGCACCGGCATGCCGGGCGCCGACTTCAAGGTCAAGAACGACGCCTTCGCCGCCACCCTCGGCACCGCGCTCAAGGAGGCCGGCTACCCCGAGAAGGCCGACCCGGCCAAGACCAACTACCCGATGATGGTGCTGCTCCTGACCATCCTGGTGATCTACGTGACCATGGTCTACGGCCCGATCGCCGCCTGGCTGGTGGAACTGTTCCCGGCGCGCATCCGCTACACCTCGATGTCGCTGCCCTACCACATCGGCAACGGATGGTTCGGCGGCTTTCTGCCCACGGTGGCGTTCGCCATGGTCGCGGCCACGGGTGATATCTACTACGGGCTGTGGTACCCGATTGTCATCGCAGTGATGACGGCCATTCTTGGCACGTTCTTCCTGCCGGAAACCAAGGATCGGGAAATTCATCACACCTGAGGCTGGCACCGGCCCTCTCCTGCCAGGGAGAGGGCGATCCGGAAGGAAATGGGACAGATCTATTTATTCGGCTCGTCAGGAGCGCAACACGCCAATCGCTCGCCGATACTTTTCAACGCGCTCCAGGTCTTCCCATGACGGCTGCGCGATCCGCGACAAGTCGCTGTTCTCTTCCAGGTCCGCCAGTTTCACCACCCGGCCTATCGGGTTCTGTGCCGCGCGCTCGACGAAGGTTTCATAGGACTCGCCCGGCACTTTGGTGACCGACTCGATGGCGGTCAGAACGGCTTCGCTGAAGCCTTCCTTGCGCAGGTCATCAAGGCTGATGCCGCAGTCCTCGACCACGTCATGCAGCACCGCGACGATGCGTTCTTCCAGCGTGTTGACCCGCAACATGACTTTCAGCGGATGCAGGATGTAAGGGCTACCGCCCTTGTCGACCTGCCCCTCATGCGCGGTGGCGGCGATGGCAACGGCGCGTTCCAGTGTCTGGCTCATGGCGTTCTCGAAAATCCGGGTTCAGCCCAACAGATGCTGTGAAATAAGTTTGGAAATCTCGACCATCGATGTCCTTCCGGTGAATTCAAACTTCACTCTTCCCAGCGCCGAAAAGTAGATTTCCAGCTCAGAATCCAGGTCGAAGGTGCCCGACGTTTCCACGGAGTAAGCGACGATGTTTTTGTAGGGCAACGAAGTGAAGTCTTTTTTGCTGCCGGTGATGCCTTGCACGTTCACTGCGATGATGCGTTTGTTGGTAAACACCACGCCGTCGCGCATGGATTTATAGGCATCAATGACCTGCTCGCCGTCCAGTAGCAACGCGGTGACTCGCTCTGCGTACTCGTTGTTTTGCTTGAGTTTGAAAAAGCCTTTGTTGTTGAAATCGATCATCCGCCATTCCCTTCCTTAAAGAGTGTTCCCTGGATTGCCAGCGCGTGGCGCGGCGAGCATACCATCGGGGCTGCGCTTTTTTCGCCCTCGCCCATGGCGGATCTAAAAAACCAATGGAACCCCGCGCCCCATCGCGTTTTCGAAACCCTATCAGCGCTCATCTTTGATCAAGCAAGGCGCCATTGAAGAGGAAATCCCGATGAACAGTAGACTGCTGTTTTTGCTGGCCAGCCTGAGTCCCAGCCTGGTCATGGCTGAAGGGTGTGACGTGCTGACCCGCTCTCAAAGCCCTTCCGTGCCGGTGGTCGAAACGCATAGCTGCTATGAGTACGAAGGCATGCCGGTGAACGCCATCGATTGGTCATGCAGCAACGAGAGCAAAGACATGCTGACCAGCACCAAGAAAAAAGTCGAACAGTGCGCCGATCATGCTCAGGCCACTTGCATCGCCACGTTGACCCAAGAATCGCTGGCCAATCCTCACTCCACCAGCAAGGACAAGAGCAGCACATCGCTGAGTATTCCGAACAATGCTCAGGTCACTACGTATTACTACGGCGCTGAGCATTTGAGTCAGGCGAAGATTGATTGCGAGTCGGGTGGAGGTCACTGGAAATCGCAGTAACCCCCAGCAGCGTGGGTTAACCCTTAACAGCCGCTTCAATCCCAGCGATGTCGATTTTTCCCATTTCCATCATGGCATCGAACGCGCGTTTGGCCGCTGCTTGATCAGGATTGGCTATCGCGGCGCTCAGAACACGGGGTGTGATCTGCCATGACAATCCCCACTTGTCCTGGCACCAGCCGCATACATTTTCCTGACCGCCATTTCCGACAATTGCGTTCCACAAGCGGTCCGTTTCGGCTTGGTCGTCGGTTGCCACCTGGAACGAAAAAGCCTGGTTGTGCTTGATCCCCGAGCCCCCGTTCAGTCCGAGACAAGGGATGCCCATCACCGTGAACTCGACCGTCAGGACATCGCCCTGCTTGCCTGCCGGATAGTCGCCAGGCGCGCGAAGGACTGCGCCCACGGCGCTGTCGGGAAACGTCTTGGCGTAGAACGTCGCAGCGTCCAGCGCGGTGCCGTCGTACCACAGACAAATCGTGTTTTTGCTGATCATCTTGGTTCTCCAGAATCAAAACGGGTTCGTGCATTCTGGTACGGGTTCGCTCTTCGTGCACCTTGAAGTCAGAAAACCCCAAGCGCTGAGTGACGCCCATGCCAATCAGCGCGCCGCGTCCACCGGATGGATCACCAGGTAACTGTCGACGGCATCATCGATGGTTGGAAAGAACGCCGTTTCGCCAAGCCGCGCGAACAGCCCGAATCGCTTCAGCTTGTCCTTGACCGGGTCCTTCATCTCGGCCACGCACAACTTGATACCCGCCGCGTGCAAGGTGTCGTCCAGTTCAGCCAGCATGTCGGCAGAGGTCACGTCCACACTGGTGACGGGTTCTGCCGCAACGACCAACCAGCGCACGGGCGTAGGCGACGCCGATACGGCGGCAAGCACTCGGTCATTGAACAGTTCGGCATTGGCGAAAAACAACGGCGCATCCCAGCGAAACAGCACCATGCCGGGGATAAGGCTCGCGTCGGGATAACGCTGGATGTCGTGGTAGCCCCTGACCCCCTTGGCTTGCCCCAGCACCGCGGAATACGGCCGCCAGCCATCCCACAGAAATTCGATGACGGCGATCACGATGGCCAGCCCGATGCCCTCGATCGCACCGAACACGGCCACACCGACGGTGCAGACGATCGACAACCAGAACTCCCAGCGCTGGATACGATAAATGCGGCGCAGGTCGGCGACTTCAATCAGGCCGATGGCCGAGGCGATCACGACCGCTGCCAGTGCGCTGCTGGGCAAACTCTGCAACAAGTTCGGCGCCACCATCAGCAGCAGGGCAACGGCCAGCGCGCCGACAACTCCGGTCAACTGGGTTTTGGCGCCTGCGGCTTCGGCCACGGGGGTGCGTGAAGAACTGCTGCTGATTGGAAAGCCCTGGAAAAACCCCGCCGCCAGATTGGCAAAACCGAGCCCTGCCATCTCCTGGTTCGGATCGACATAGGAACGGGTCCGTGCCGCATACACACGCGAGAGCACGCTGGTGTCGGCGAACGACACCAGGGCGACGGCGAAACCGCCGATGAGCACGGGGACAATATCGGCGCGGGTGATCCAGGGGATGGCGAACGCCGGTAAACCTTGTGGCAGAGCGCCGAGGACCGACACACCCGCACGCGCGGCAAGGTCCAGCACACCGACGGCAATGGTCGCACCTGCCACAGCGATCAAGATGCCCGGAACGCGCTTGAAGCCCTTGAGCAGCATGATCACGACCAAGGTGGCTGCGCCGATCATGAACGTGGTCCAGTTGGTCTTTCCTTCCATCACCGCGGTGATGATCGCCCATATGTTTCTCAGCGGGCCGTCGGACTCAATCGAAAAACCGAAAAACTTGGGCAGTTGGCTGATCAATACGGTCAGCGCGATGCCGTTCATATACCCGTAGCGAATCGGCTTGGAAAGCAACTCCGTGATGAAGCCCAAACGCATGATGCCCGCCAGGATGCACACGACCCCTGAAACGATCGCCATCATGCCCGCCAGGGCGACGGCGCGATGCGGGTCGCCGCCCGACAGCGGCAGCACGACGGCAAGGATAACGGCGGCCAGTGAGGAATCCGGGCCCAGCACCAGAATCCGGCTAGGCCCGAACAATGCGTAAGCGAGTAGCGGAACGATGGTCGCGTAGAGGCCATAGATGCCGGGTACGCCCGATGCCACGGCGTAGGCGATGCCGACGGGCACCAACATCGTGGTGAGCACCAGCCCGGCCATGATGTCGTGACGCAACCAGGCAACCTGGTAACCGCGCAGCGTGCGAAGCCCGGGAAGCCAACGGCTCCAGCCCGATTGCACGCCGGTATTGCGGTGTGCAATCCGGCCCGGTTCCGGGACGGGAGGTGAAGAATCCGAATCGCTCATAGAGCTGTGGCCTATAGGTGTACAGCGCAGATTCGATTAAACGTGCCCGTCAGAATTTTTCGGGCACTCGCCGGTGCGGATAATCCGGGTCGCGATAGCCGCCTGGCTTCTGCCGTTTGGGCAATATCACCTCCTCGCGTTCGACTTCCTTGTACGGGATCCGGCTGAGCAAATCGTTAATGATGTTAAGGCGCGCCCGCCGCTTGTCGTTCGAGTTGGCCACCAGCCATGGGGCATGATCGGTGTCGGTTGCCTTGAACATGTCGTCACGCGCGCGTGAATAGTCATACCAGCGGCTGTATGACTTTAGGTCCATGGGGGTCAGTTTCCAGATTTTGCGCCCATCCTTGATGCGCTCCTGAAGCCGACGGGTCTGCTCCTCTTCGCTGACTTCCAGCCAGTATTTGAGCAGGATCACACCCGAGTCGACGATAGCCCGCTCCACCAGTGGCGTTGTCCTCAGGAAATTGGCCACCTGCTCTTTGGTGCAGAACCCCATCACCCGCTCGACGCCCGCCCGGTTGTACCAACTGCGATCGAAGATCACCACTTCACCGGCCGCGGGCAGGTGCGGCAGGTAACGCTGGACATACATCTGGCTTTTCTCTCGATCACTCGGCGCCGTTAGCGCCACCACCCGAAAGACACGCGGGCTGACACGTTCGGTAATCGCCTTGATCGTTCCGCCCTTGCCAGCGCCATCGCGCCCCTCGAAGACGATGCAGACCTTGATGCCTTTGGCTTTTACCCACTCCTGCAACTTGACCAACTCGACATGCAGGTGGCGCAGTTGCTCCAGGTATTCCTTGTTTTTCAGCTGCGGGGTTTCAGCAGCATTACGCTTAGGGGCTTTCTTCTTGTCCTTTGCCATGACCAAGACCTCATAGATGCCAGTCGCCGATAGGTATTGAGCGTAGGTTGCTTTCTGCTCATCCGCCGAGCGCGATGATCGCGGTGATCAGTACAGCGCCGATGACGGCCGTCGCAAGACCGCCTTGCCACGGTCTTGCGCCGGCGTACTTCGAGAGCATCCAACCGGCGATGAACAGCACTCCGAGACCGACCAGGTTAGACAGACGCACAGCGAGTGGCGTCTGGTCGAGCAACAGAAACGGCACCACCAGCGGGAAAGTCGAGAACACCACCAACAGAAACACGCCGAAAGCACCCCTGAAATCATCCCAACCGAGGCGCGGCTGTACCGGCATGGATGAATATTCGACCAGGCGGCGACGCAACGATTCCAGCTCTTCAGGGCCGGCCGCAGCGGCGAGACGCGGGGGTAACGCCTCGGCAATGAGCGCTTGCCCGGCGGCGGCGTCCGTCGCACCGACCAGGTTGGTGCAAAGCGTACGGTTGCGCGTGCGCTCAATCAGGGTTCGCAACAAATACATCACAGCGTCCGCGAGTCCCCAGGCGAGGTTGCAACCCAGCGCGGCGATCATCATCGTGCGCTCTGCCTCCTGGCCTGACGTGGCCACGCTGATCGTCCCCGTGAAGGTCATTGCCATCAGCAGGCCGAAGATGACCTCCGTGACACGGTCGACCGGATCAAGAACACGGGCCCGCTTTTGCTCTCCAGTGCTTCGCATGCGCTCATCCTCGCCACGGCTGCGTCAGCGTGGTCCTGTCCTGGTTTTCAGCCGTGCCTGGATGGCCAAGACCCGGCCTGCGCAAGCACATCGAACAGCTTAGTTCAGACTTGACCTATCACAACGCGACGCATCGACAACGACTAAACTTTTGCGATTGCACCTGTTTGCAAGGAGATTTCTCTTAGCGCCACTCCCCCTGTCCGAACTCGATGCCGCCCTGCAGGCCGATGCCAGCGCCTAACGTTTAAAGGGCGAGCCGCCAAGCCAAACGCTCTGCATCAGTTATTTATACTCAAATGCCAGCTTAATAATATTTTACCGATACCAGGGTGATCCCTAGTCTTGACCCCAAGAAATGGCAGGCCGTTACCGACCTAAATCCAACTTCGAAGGGTGTAGAGATGACCACTGAAAAAATAACAACAGATACGCTGATTGTTGGCGCCGGTCAGGCTGGCGTGGCCATGAGTGAACACTTGAGCAAACTCGGCGTGCCGCACCTGGTACTGGAGCGCAACCGTATCGCCGAACGCTGGCGCACCGGGCGCTGGGATTCGCTGGTGGCGAATGGTCCGGCCTGGCACGACCGTTTTCCCGGTCTCGATTTCGACGACCTCAGCCCCGACGACTTCGCCCCGAAAGAGCGGGTTGCCGACTATTTCGAAGCCTACGCCAAAAAATTCAACGCCCCGATCCGCACCGGCGTGGACGTGCTGAACGTTGAGCGCAATGTCGGTCGCCCGGGCTTCACCATTGAAACCTCTGAAGGCGTGATCGAAGCCAACCGCGTAGTGGCTGCCACCGGGCCTTTCCAGCGTCCGGTTATCCCGCCAATCGCGCCGAAAGATCAGCCATTCACCCAGATCCACTCGGCCGAATACCGCAACCCGGCGCAACTGCCCGAGGGTGCAGTGCTGGTGGTCGGTGCCGGGTCGTCAGGCGTGCAAATCGCTGATGAACTGCAGCGGGCCGGCAAGAAGGTTTACCTCTCGGTCGGCGCCCACGACCGCCCTCCTCGCGCCTATCGCAACCGTGATTTCTGCTGGTGGCTGGGTGTGCTCGGCGAGTGGGATCAGGCGGCGATGAAACCCGGCCGGGAACACGTGACCATCGCCGTGAGCGGCGCGCATGGCGGCCGCACCGTGGACTTCCGTGGTCTGGCTCATCGCGGCATGACGCTGGTGGGTTTGACCCAATCGTTCAACGGCGGCGTAGCGACTTTTCAACCGAACCTTGCCGAGAACCTGGCGCGCGGCGATGAGAACTATCTGGCGCTGCTCAATGCCGCCGATGCCTACATCGAGCGCAACGGTCTGGACCTGCCAGAAGAACCTGAAGCGCGTATTACCTTTTCCGATCCGGAATGCGTGACTCACCCGATTCTTGAGCTCGATCTGGCCAAGGCCGGCGTGACCTCGATCATCTGGGCCACCGGTTTTGCCACGGATTACAGCTGGCTCAAGGTTGATGCCTTTGACGACAACGGCAAACCAGCGCATCAGCGCGGCGTCTCGAGCGAGCCGGGCGTGTATTTCCTCGGCCTGCCGTGGCAGTCCCGTCGCGGGTCTTCGTTCATCTGGGGCGTTTGGCACGACGCCAAGTACGTGGCTGATCACATCGCCATCCAGCGTTCCTACCTCGACTACCACGACGCCGCGCAACGCGAGGCTGAAACCGTCCCGGCCGCCCATAAAGCAACCGTCAGCGCTTGAGCCATTTTTCTTTAGGAGCTTCAAATGTCCACGCCAACCCATACCCGTATTCGCATGTTCAACACCAAGGAAACCTACCCGAACCAGAGCCTGGACAATGACCTGTGCCAAGCCGTCCGGGCCGGCAACACCGTTTATGTTCGCGGCCAGGTCGGGACTGATTTCGAAGGCAACCTGGTGGGCCTCGGTGATCCGCGAGCGCAAACCGAGCAAGCCATGCGCAACGTAAAACAGTTGCTGGAAGAGGCTGGTAGCGACCTCAGCCATATTGTGAAAACCACCACCTACCTGATCGATCCGCGGTATCGCGAGCCGGTGTATCAGGAAGTGGGCAAGTGGCTTAAGGGCGTGTTTCCGATTTCGACCGGGTTGGTGGTGTCGGCGTTGGGGCAACCGCAGTGGTTGATGGAGATTGATGTGATTGCGGTGATTCCTGAGTAAGGAAGTAGACCGAGGCGTGGCCTTCGCGAGCAAGCCCGCTCCCACAGGGGATCTTCAGCGAACACATAGTGTGTGTGCGACGCAGATCAAATGTGGGAGCGGGCTTGCTCGCGAAGGGGCCCGCCCAGACACCCACTTTGCCAAGGCTAAACCAGGAGCAAAACCCATGACCTTCTCCATCGCAGCACGTTGCCCCGAAACCGGTCAGTTCGGCATTGCGATCAGTTCCTCAAGCATCGCCGTCGGCGCCCGCTGTCCCTGGCTGCTGCCCGGCGTCGGCGCCGTCTCCACACAAAACATCACCTTGCCGTCACTCGGCCCGGAAGTCCTCGCCCTCATGGAACAGGGCCTTGCACCGGCCGAGGCACTGGACAAAGTCCTGACCCGCAACGGCTACAGCCAATATCGCCAGATCACGGCGATTGACCACCTCGGCCGAACCGCGCACTTCAGCGGCGCACAAACCCTGGGCAACCACAACGCCGTCTCCGGTGACCAATGCGTCGCGGCCGGCAACATGCTGGCGGACCGTGCAGTGATCGAGGCCATGGTCGAGGCGTTCGAGCATGGTGAAGGCCAACTGACCGACCGCCTGCTCGCGGCCATGAAAGCGGCCATCGCCGCGGGCGGTGAAGCCGGGCCGGTGCATTCGGCGGCAGTGGTGGTGGTCGGCGAATTGACCTGGCCGATCATCAACCTGCGGGTGGATTGGGCAGATCACGATCCAATCGGCCAGCTTGAGAAACTCTGGGACGCCTATCGCCCACAGGTCCAGGACTACATCGACCGCGCCCTGGCCCCCGACAAATCCCCTGGCTACGGTGTCGCCGGAGACGACCGATGAGCAACAGCCTCGATTTGCTGAAAACGTTGGTGGCCTTCGACACCACGAGCCGCGAATCAAACCTGCACCTCATCGAGTTCGTCCGCGACTACCTCAAACGCTTCGACGTGCCTTGCGAGCTGGTCTACAACGAGCAGCGCAGCAAAGCCAATCTGTTCGCAACCATTGGTCCGGCGGACCGGCCGGGCATCGTGCTGTCGGGGCACACCGATGTGGTGCCCGTCGACGGCCAGCCGTGGACCGTTGCGCCATTCGAACTCACCGAGCGCGACGGCAAGTTGTACGGTCGCGGCACGGCGGACATGAAAGGCTACATCGCCTGCGTACTCGCGCTGGTCCCGTCCCTGGTGAACGCCTCGCTGCGGCTGCCGGTGCACATCGCGCTTTCGTACGATGAGGAAGTCGGCTGTCTTGGTGTGCGTTCGTTGCTGTCGGAATTGGAAAAGCGTCCGGTCAAACCGATGCTCTGCATCATTGGTGAACCGACCGAGCTCAAACCGGTGCTGGGCCATAAAGGCAAACTAGCGATGCGCTGCGATATTCACGGTGAAGCGTGCCATTCGGCGTACGCACCGCTCGGGGTCAATGCGATTGAATACGCCGCCGAACTGATCGGTGAACTGGGGCGGATCGGCAACCGGCTCAAAGCGCCCAAGCATCACGACACGCGTTTCGATCCGCCGTTCAGCACCGTGCAAACCGGTGTCATTTCCGGCGGCAAGGCCCTGAACATCGTCCCCGCCGATTGCCGCTTCGACTTCGAAATCCGCGCCCTGCCCTCGCATGATCCGAGTGAGGTTGCGCAGGAGCTAAAGGCCTACGCCGAGCAACAGGTCTTGCCGCGCATGCGGGCGGTGAGTGAGCAGAGCGAGATTCGCTTCAGCGAGTTGTCGGCGTATCCCGGTTTGGCGACCGATGCGCACAGCGAAGCGGCTGAATTAATTGCTGCTTTCTGCGGCTCCCGAGAGTTCGGCACCGTAGCCTTCGGCACCGAAGGCGGTCTATTCGACGCCGCAGGCATTCCCACCGTCGTCTGCGGCCCCGGCAGCATGGACCAAGGCCACAAACCCGACGAATTCGTCAGCCTCGAACAACTCACCGCCTGCGACACCATGCTCCATCGAATGCTGCAATCAATCAGCAAATAGCAAGGATTTTGAACCCCAAAAAATCCCCTGTGGGAGCGGGCTTGCTCGCGAAGGCGGAGTGTCAGCCAACATCATTGTCGACTGACACTCCGCCTTCG